>CANQQF010000007.1 GCA_947625985.1 uncultured Clostridia bacterium
TCTTTTGGTATCTCGTAACCATTGTTATTACTGGTTTGTATAGGATTGCGGTTATAATATCTCATCTCCTCTGAAAATATGCATCCACAATATTTTTGCATATACAAACCTAGTTCTCTTGCTTTTTCTTGTCCTTTTCTGAAACCCACTCTAAAATCTCTATACAAAAACTCTATACCATATTTAGAAGATAATACTTCACAAATTTCTTTTAGTTGTTCATGTTTTTGATATGGGCTAACAAATAATGTTGTTGTGAATGCATCATATCCATTTTCTTTGGCATATTTTACAGTTTGTTCCAAACGTATTTTGTAACAATAATTTACACAACGATTATTTAAATCATTTATTACATTTTTACAGAATTCATCTAATCCATAGTTTTCTTCAAATATTGCTTTTACATTTATTAATTTAGTATACTCTCTTAATGTATCTCTTCTTGCTTTATACTCCATGTATGGATGTATATTAGGATTATACCAATATACTGTTGGCTCTATCCCTTCTTTTCTTAACGAATCTATACAATATACACTACATGGTGCACAACAAGTATGCATTAATAATTTCATTTTTATACCTCTATTCTAATGAATATTCATATCCTAAATGTGTATATGCCGGTGGTAAAGGCTGTCTTCCTCTAAGCGTTCTTGCTATAAAGCCTTTTTGTATTAAAAATGGTTCATACACATCTTCTATTGTATCTACTTCTTCTCCTATTGTAGCAGCTAATGCTTCTATTCCAACTGGTCTACCTTGGTATTGTACTATCATAACATCTAATATTTTCCTATCTATTTCGTCAAGTCCTAATTCATCTATTTCTAATTGATTTAATGCATGTTTTGTTACTTTTAAATCTACAGTTCCATCTCCTAAAACTGCAGCATAGTCTCTTACCCTTTTTAATAATCTATTTGCTATTCTTGGTGTCCCTCTTGATCTACGAGCTATTTCCATTGCTGCTTCTTCTTCAAGCTTCGTTCCTAATATTCCTGCCGAACGATTTACAATTGCTTTTAAATCTTGTTCAGAATATAACTCTAAACGATTAACAATTCCGAAACGATCTCTTAATGGTGTTGTTAGTGACCCAGCTTTTGTTGTTGCTCCTATTAAAGTGAATTTTGGTAAATCTAATCTTATTGATCTAGCACTAGGGCCTTTTCCTATAATAATATCTAAAGTATAATCTTCTAATGCTGGATATAAAATTTCTTCCACACTTTTACTTAACCTATGAATCTCATCTATAAATAAAACATCAAATTCTTCAAGGTTGGTTAATAAAGCTGCTAAGTCTCCAGGTTTTTCTATAGCTGGTCCTGACGTTATTTTTATATTTGAATTCATTTCATTTGATATTATATTTGACAATGTTGTCTTTCCTAATCCTGGGGGACCATAAAGCAAAACATGATCTAATGGCTCTCCTCTTTTTTTAGCTGCTTCTATATATATCTTCATTTGCTCTTTGATTTTTGTTTGTCCAATATATTCTTCTAATGTTTTTGGTCTTAAAGAATTTTCTAATCTTTCTTCTTGATGGTCTTCTAATTCTGGACTTATTAACTTGTTCTCTTCCAAAATTGTACGCCTCCTATTTATTTATTGCCTTTTTAATAAAATTATCTACAATTCCTATTAATTTTGAATTATCTGAAATATATTTATTGGGTATAAACTCTTTAGATTTTTCGATTGCTCCTTTTAGTTCTTCTACACCTTCTATACCAATTATATAACCTTTATTATTAAATAGTTCTACTATCTCTTTTTGGTGGTTATTTACATGTTCTCCATATTCATGTATACGTGGAATTGCTATAACTTTTTTTCCCTTTTCTAGTGATGAGATAATAGAACCTACTCCTCCATGTGTAATTATTAAATTTGCCTTATCTTGTAACTTATTTATTTCCTCTCTTGTTATAAAATCGAAGATTTCCATCTTAGTTGTTTCATACTTCGTATATCCAGATTGCACTATTACTTTTTCCTTTATTGTTCCATCTTCAATGTTTTTTTCTATTTCTTCTAATAACCTATGAAAGCTATTATTCTGAGTTCCTAACATTACTAAAATCATTAATAAATTCTACCTCCATAAACAGCTTTAGGATATATTTTAAGCATTTCCTCCCACTGCACTATAAATAAATCTGCTATAGGATATAATAATCTACCTGTTGCAGTTTTTTTGTTTGTGTTTGCAAATGTTTCTATATAAACTATCTTGCTTCTAAATATTTTTCCAATTATACACATTGGTCCTGCAGTATGTGTACCTGTTGTTACTATAACTTTTGGTCTTATTTTAAAATATAAAAATATTGTTTTTAAACACAAATAAAAATATTTAAAGATATATGTAAATAATTTAGCTCTTGTTCCATATGGTAAAAAATACAATTTATCTCCATATTCTTTTTTTAAATTTACATTTACTTTATCTTTTTCTGTTATTATATTGTATTCATATTTTTCAAATAAAGGTTTTAACTGCAACAACTCATTTAGGTGTCCTCCTGTACTTGATATGAATAAAACTCTTTTACTCATTTTCCGCTATTCTATATTAGTTTTTTAAAACTAATATAGCCTCCTTATTAAGTTATTTTTTCACATTTATATTATATATTTTTTATATTTTTCTGTCAACGATAAATGGCTATAATAACAGTAAAAGAGGAAGGTTTTCTTTAATTAAACCTTCCTCTTTTTTATTCTTCTTCTTGTTTTAATTTATTTAAATTATTTTGAAATCTTGTTGTTAATCCTAATAAAGATAACATATAAACTATCAATATTAATATTGTTGTTATTCTTCCTATTGGTATTCTTGTTAGAGCCATTACACTTAATAATTCTGCTTGAGCTAATACAATTATCCCTACTGATTTGAATAATACCTTTATAAATCCTAGTCTAAAGTATTTTATAATTAAGTATATTAATATAATAGATGTAGATAGAACAAATGGTAATACAAATTCTTTTACAATATCTCTTCCTTTAATATTTGAAATTGGAATTATTTCAGTACTTTCTGCACTCAACTCTGTCCCATACTTTTCATTAACTTTATTAACTATTTCTGTCTTTTGCTCATCAGTAATTTCTCTTGCTGTTATTGCTGCTGAATCATCATATAATTCTATTGCTCTAACTGATATGTCGTTTCCTAATACTTCTTTCGCTATTTGTCTAATTTCATTTATATCAATTTCTTTTTTTACATATAAATCAAGTTCTTTTACATTTGAATAATTTAATTCAAAATTTAAACCTTTTTTTACAGTTACTACAATTCCTGCTACAAGTACTACCAATAGTACTAAGATGATTAATTTATTATTTGATGTATTATTCATTGTTAGTACCCCCTATCTTCAATTTCAATAAAGTTCCTGTTATAAAGAAGTTATATATAATTATTAGAGTAACTCCCCAGAACATAACATTACCAAAACTTACGAATGTAACTAGTTTTGCAAAACAAAATGCTAAACTCATAATAATTATAGGTATTAACTTTATAAAGAAGTCCTTATATGTTTCTTTTATTGCTTTATTTCCATCTGGTGTTTCTTTTATCTTTTTTAATAATTTATTTGTAATTACATAATTCATAATAAAGACAATTACTATTGCAAAAATTCCTTCTAAAGACAATACTGTATTTGTATAACGAATTAATAATAATAATAATGCTGAAAGTCCTATGTATGATATAGAAGCTAGCAATCCATTTGTTTTATATCTAAATATAAGTATAAGTAAAGCTACACCTATTACACTAGCTACACCAATTGTAAAATATTGTAAATAGTTCTCTGTAATATCTGATTCTATATATTTATTTTCATCAGTAATATATTTTATAGGTAATACATCATTATTTAAAAGCCTTGCCAAATCACTTGCTTTTTCCATGTTGTCTTGTAGTTTTTCTTGATCTGTTGTAGCCTTTCCATATGTTAATGATAAAACTCCATTAGTTATATCTCTATCAAAGTCTGTTGTCATGATTTTTTCATCATCAAGCATTAATGTTATTTTTTTACTTTCCTGTGTTGAAGTATCTTCTTTGTTTTCTGTATTTTCTTCAGAATTTGTTCCCTCAGCTGTAGTATCTCCTTCTGTAGTTGTATTTTCTTTACTTGTTTCATCGGTAGAATTATTTTCAGTTGTCTCTGAACTCTCTCTATAATTTTTTGAAATATCTTCTAATTTTTTTGCTCCCTCTTCATTAAATTGTATTGTCAAATATACACTTGTCCCAGCAGTAGCTGATTCATCAGCTGTTGCATATTGAACTAATGCACTTTTTAAGTCATTATTGTTCATTAATTCTTCTTTAGTATTATCATCTATAACTTTAAATTTGCTGACTGGTAATATTTGAGTAATTATATCATCCGTATTTTGTTGTTCTGGTATCTCTAAAAACATAGATCCTGTTTGTTCATTTAATCTAATATTATATTCTTGAACTCCTAATGATTTAAATCTTTTTTCTATAACCTTTTTAGCTAGTTTGTAATTTTCTGTTGTTAAAACTTCATCAGGATTATCTTTTACTTCTTCTTTCGTATATCCCTTTTCTGTCAATTGTTCATCTGTCAAATTATTTGCATCAGTTACTTCTTTTCCTTCAGAATCTTTTATTTTTTCATTTGTTTCTTCACTAACTACCAATTCAACTTGTCTCTGTCCTTTTATATCCATGGTATAAGTATAGTCTCTTAATTGATTCTCCATTCTATTTTGTACTTGTGTGTATACTCCTAAAAAACTAACTAGAGATACTAACACTATTGCTAAGATTATTGTTAATATTTTAATTTTTCTTGCTTTCATTTTGTCTCTCCTTTTCACTATAATAATTTTATTCCATTAATAATTAATTCAAACCATATTCCTAAATATTTGGCAGCATATTTACTCATCATTGTTCTAGCCATAAATATTTCAAAATATTTTAACACTGGACATAATTTGTTATCTATTTTTAAATCTAATGTCACTTTTCGCTCTTCTTTATTAATTATCAAATCGGCATTTGTAACTGCATAATTTACTCTATCATGTATATCAAATGTTGAAATATTTGTATTTACAACTCTATCCCTATGCACATCTGATTTATCTGCAAGAATTAATGCAGCAGATATTTCACTTACAGCCGTTCCAGTATCTTCATCATGATTTCCAATTGCCATCATAATTTCTGTTCTTTCTTCAATTGGCATTCCCATATCCTTAAGAATGTCATATGCTAGTATCGCTCCACTATGTGCATGATCAACTCTATTTACACAATTTCCAATATCATGCAAATATCCAGCAATACCTGCTAATTGTACTTTCCTTTCAGGATAATCTAATGTTTGTAAAATATGCATGGCTCTTTTAGATACAATTGATATGTGCCTGTGACTATGTTCAGTGTAACCTAATCCGTCCAATTGCTTTTGTGCTCCTACTATAAGAGCTTCAACTTCTTTATTGTTCATAACATCTTCAAGAGTTACCATTATTTTCCTCCTTCTCTGTCTTTTTAGATTTTATCTTAAATCAGGAAAAATATCAACTCTTTTTTAATAAATTATAAATTTTATTATAGTTTAAGACAAATAAGCAAATTTATTATTTATATAAAAAAACATTTTTATATTTTCATAATTCAATAAAGCAATCTCTTTGTGCATATATTTTACACACTAATAATATTGGGGTTAATATTATACGAGGAAATTTTAATACTGAAATGTTAATAGGGGCTTATATTTACATTTATTTTTTTGGATTATCGGAAAGAATTTTCCTAAATCGAATTTAAAATTTAAGATTTGAATTATGTAAAAATATAAAAATGTTATACGAATTATACTTTCGAAAAAACAATTTGTCAATAGTTTTTTTATAATTTTTTTATTTTTATTTATCTTTTGTATCTCTTATAGCTCTAGTATTACACGTTTCGACATCAATAGATTGTTTTCTACTTTTTATTCACTCCTAACACTCCTCCTAATACTCCACAAACAAATCCGACTATTAACATAATAATCGATTGTAGATTTAATCCAAATTTCCAATTTAATAAGCTCGAAATCAAATATAAAAATACTAAATAAATAACACTAACTAAACCACCATTTATCATACCATTTTTTTTAATTCTAATACTCCCCAAAAAGCTACCACATAAAATACTTATTCCTGTTATTATCATTGTTACTGAATCTATACAATTTTCATTAACAGAAGTGTATGTTAATATAATTGAAAATAAAATCAAACAAATAAATGTAGTTACTAAAGCTATTCCAACACCTTTTAAAACTTGTATACAATTTTCCATATAAATTCCCCCTATTACAATTATATTATACTGAAAGTTTTTTATTACAAAAAAAATCGTCCATGCACTTTTATTTTTATAAAACATATACTTCTATTATGAAATAATGGAGGTGCATATATGTTATCAACACTTTGTAGTATTGGAATAACAAGCATTATACAATTTTTACATTCAGCAGTTTTTTTAGTTGGATACATACAAGGAAGTAATTTGTTTCCAGAGCCACTTTCAAAAGAAGAAGAACAACTATGTTTAGAAAAGATGGCAAAAGGAGATGAAGAAGCCAGAAATAAATTAATTGAAAGAAATTTACGATTAGTTGCTTATATTGCAAAAAAATATACTAATACTAATTTTGACCAAGAGGACTTAATTTCAATTGGAACAATTGGTTTAATTAAAGGAGTAAATAGTTTTAGCTTAGATAAAGGCTCTAGGCTATCAACATATGTATCTAGATGTATTGATAATGAGATTCTTATGCATTTAAGAGCAAATAAAAAATTAAACTCTGAAGTTTATTTAAATGAACCAATTGGAAAAGATAAAGATGGAAATGTTGTAACTTTGCAAGAAGTTTTAGAAAATGATGAAAGAAGTATTGAAGATGAAGTAGACATAAAAATAAAAATCAAAAAATTATATATAAAAATGAAGGATATCTTAAAAGATCGAGAAAAAACTATTATTGAATTTCGTTTTGGCTTAGATGGTAATAAGCCTAAAACACAAAAGGAAATTGCTAAATTTATGGGTATATCACGTTCTTATGTAAGTAGAATCGAATCAAAAGCTATTGAAAAATTAAGTAAAGAAATAGATTAAAAAAGAATCTAATTAAACTAAAAATAAAGTTTAATTAGATTCTTTTTTTAATAAGTTTTCTAAATATATAGCTGCACCAAATTCATCATTTGTTTTTATTACTTCATCAGCTTGTCCGCTTTACGTTTTCATTTGCATTTCCCATTGCAACACTATGTCCTACTATATCAAACATTGATAAATCGTTATCACTATCACCCATTGCAATTACATCTTTTAAATCTATATTTAATATTTCACATAGTTTTTTTACAGCAACTCCTTTACATGAATCACAATTTGCAATATCATAATATATTGTTCCTCTTTTTGGATAATTACTATTTATTAAACTTTTATGCAAATTTTTTATTTCTATATTTTTTACCTTTTCTATATCCTGTCTTAAGTTTTTAATTGTTTCATATTTAGAATCAGCTAAAGTACATTGAATAACATCATTTTCTTTTAAAAATGTTTCTATATCTATTTTTAATTTAACCTCTGATCCGTCAAAGACATGTAATTTGTTTACAGTTCTTCTATCTCCAACATTCATTATATATCTTATATCTGCTTTTTGTGCTATTTTATATAATTCTAAGCAAGCTTTTTTATCCATTACACTCGCATACATGACTTTTTTTTCTTGATAATCGTATATCTCTCCCCCATTTGAAGTTATAATATACCTACTCGCATGACATTTTTTACTTATATCTTCTGTATACTTTCTAGGTCTACCTGAACATAAAACGACAATTATTCCACTTTCACTAACTTTTTTTATTGCTTCAATTGTTCTCTTTTTTAGAATTCTTTTACTATCTCTTATAGTTCCATCTACATCCATAAAAATTGCCTTATACATATTTTTTCTCCTTTTACACTTCAATATTTCCATAAACTCTGGTAGAATCGAAATGTATTGATATTATATCATGAGAAGAGCTACTTTGCAACAAATCTTAATTCTATGTTACTGTCGGCACATCTGGTAGTATATATACAATATAAAAAACCTCTCGGAGAAACTCCGAGAGGTTTAAATGCCATTAGGTTTCCCTAACCCATCTAACGAAAACTAATCTTCCCAAATAAAAATTTCAATTGGAAGCTGAATTTCAATGTCATCGTCTTTAAAAACAAGTGCTTGACCAATAATTTCAGTTCCGGCAGGAAGTACTAATGAATCTCCATTTTTCATTGACACTAAGTAACCATTTTCTCTTATTGCAATTCTCACACTATTTTTAGCTGCATTGAGTCTAGCAAATTCTGCAAAGAGTTCAAATTCGCTTCTATAATGTGGTTCATGGAAGAGTACTACTGGTTGTTTACGAATTTCAATAGCCCTAGAATATCTTCCTGTTGTAGCGTCAGTCCAAATTCTATCTTCCTCCACCTTATATATTCTTTTATTCATTAGTTTTCACCTCTGTCACTTTACAAAGCGACTTGAAACCTATCGTACAATTACGATTACGTGTTCTAGTATAACACTAAAATCAAGAAAAATCAAGTGTTTTCACTTTTTTTTTCTCAAAATCCAATTTTTTCCACACTTTATTGGTAATTTTATCTTAACTTTTTGACCCTTTACTCCAGGACTAATATAATCTATTTCTTCATTTGTTTCATAATCCCACAATTTTTCTATATTAAATTTTGTTGGCTGTAATTTATTTGGAACTAATATTTCTAGTTCGTCACCAATTTTTAATTTGTTCTTTATTTCTAATATTGATTTTCCATTTTCAATGTACTCTACTACTTTTGCTCCAAATTCATATTGATCATTATATTGTCTTCCAGCATATTCTTGTATATCTTTATTATTTCTATCGTTAAAATAAAATGTTGTTAAATCTCTAGTTTTAACCTTCTCTAATTCATTTAAATATTTTTTATAATCATAATTTTGTGGATCCTTTTCATAATCATCAATTGCATTTCTATATGCATTTATTACACTTGCCAGATAATATTCTGTCTTTAACCTTCCTTCTATTTTTAAACTATCTACTCCTATTTCTATTATTTCTGGTAATTCTTTTATCAAACATAAATCTTTTGAAGAAAAAATACTTGTCCCATATTCATTAGTTTCAATTGGCATTAATTCTCCTGGATTGTTAGCTTCTTCTGCATATAAATTATATGACCATCTACAACTTTGAGCACAATCCCCTAAATTAGCACTTCTACATGTTAGAAAATCACTTAAAAAGCATCTTCCAGAAAAAGCAAAACATATTGCTCCATGAATAAATATTTCTATTTCCATATCTTTTGGTTTGTTTTCCATTATATATTTTAACTGTTCTTTATTCATTTCTCTAGCTAGTATCATTCTTTTTGCTCCATTTTTCTTCCAAAAGGCACAGTCATGTAAACTTACAATATTTGCTTGAGTGCTTACATTTATAGGAACATCTGGTGCATATTCTTTCAAAGTGTCAATAACTCCTCCACTTGCAGCAATTATTCCATCTGGTTTTAATTTATTTAATTTTTTTGCCATTTCAATTATCTCTTCATACTTCTCATCCCATGCAAAAATGTTTAAGGTTACATATACTTTTTTTCCTATTTTATGTGCATATTTAATTGTTTTTTCTAAATCATCATTTTGCATATCTGCTCGTGTCCTTAATGATAATGATGAAGTTCCAGCATATACAGCATCTGCTCCATATAAAAAAGCTATTTTTGCTTTTTCATATGACCCTGCTGGCGCTAATAATTCTGGTTTCATTTATTCTTCCTCACCTATTTCTTCACTTATTTTTATATCTTTTACCCCTTTTATTTTATATAATTCTTCTTTTAATTTTTCTACTTTTTTAATTTTTCTTGTTTCCATAACAGTATCTATTTTAACTTGATCTTCAGTTATTATTGTATTAAGAGATAGGATATTCAATCTTATACTCGTAAATATTTTTGTTATTTCTAACACTAAATTCACTCTATCTTCTGCAAAAATTTCTACTAAATATTGTGTTTTTTCTTCTCCTTGATTCTCATTTAATAATTCTATAATTTCTCTTTTAGCCTTGGCTGTTTTTACAATATCTAACCACTCTTTCTTTGGAACAGTTTCTTTTTCTGAAGAAATCACTTCAACTATTGTACCATTTCTCAATTTTGTAGTTATAGGCATGTTTATACTATTAATTTTACACCCCTTAATATGTCTTCCTATATCAGTATGAATATGATAGGCAAAATCTATAACTGTAGATCCTTCTGGTAAAACTTCAACATCTCCTTTAGGTGTGAATATATAAATTTCATCATCAAATAATTCAGATTTTAAAGTATTTAAAAATTCATTAGGATCTTGAGTTATCTGTTTTAATTCTAATGAATCATGTATTCCTGATAAATTATTTAATAAATCTAATTTTTCTACTTCTTTTGATGGTTGTTTTAAATATCTAAAATAGTTAGTTATTCCATATTTAGAAACTACATTCATGTCATAACTGCAAATTTGAATTTCAACCATTACCCCTTTTTCTCCTAATACTATCTCTTGGATAGCTTGATATAAATTGTTTCTAGGAGCAGCTATATAATCTCTAAAAGTTTTTGGTATTAGTCTAAATATAGTATTTATTACACCTAAAGTTTTATAACAATCCTTTTTATTTTTAGTAATAATTTTTAATGCAAATAAATCTTTAATCTGTTCAATTGTTATATTTTTTTCTTCCATCTTTCTATAGATATTATATAAATGTTTTGGTTCTATTGCTGAAATCGCAGGTATTCTTTGTTTTTTCAATTCTTTGTCTACTTTTTCTTTTGTTGCCTGTAAATATTTCATATTTTCTGATAATTTTTTATTTAGATTTTTAGTAATTTCTTCATATTTCTCAGGATATAGATATTTAAAGGATTCATCTTGAAGCTTCATTTTCATATCATACATTCCCAATTTATGGGCAATAGGAGCATAGAATTCTACAGTTTCTTTTGCTATTGCTATTTGTCTATCTCTTCTAAGATATTTTAGTGTAGTTACATTGTGCAATCTGTCAGCTAATTTGAGTAGAATAACTCTTATATCTTTTTCCATATAGATAAATATCTTTTTATAGTTTTCTGCCTTTTTTTCTTCAGCTGTCTTAAATAACGTAACTAATTTTGTAACGCCTTCTACTATTTCTGCTATTTCTTTACTAAATTCTCTCTCAATATCTTCATATGTTGCATCTGTATCTTCTACAACATCATGTAGTAAAGCTGCACAAATTGTTTGAGTGTCTAATCCCAATCCAGCAACTATATATGCTACATGTATTGGATGAATTACAAATGGTTCTCCTGATTTTCTTAGTTGTCCTTCATGCTTTTTTATTGCATATTCATATGCTTTTTCAATTAGATTTTTATCTATATTTCTATTTTTTCTTTTTCCTTCTCTAATAATATCTTTTACAGAAATATCAATAGCACTTTCCATACTATTCCCCCTTTTATAGCTTAATCTTTTGTCATAAAAAATTATAACATATATTTTATTTTTTTCAACAATTATTTAAATTTAAAACCACGGAATTAAATTTATTCTTCCGTGGCTTTTATTATTTCACTTTACTAATCGCTAATCCATCTCCAACTTCTAAAATTTCAGTTTCTAAATTAGGGTTTTCTAATACTTCTTTAATATACTCACGTAAATTTCTAACCGCTGTACGTTGCTTGTGTTTGTTATAATCACTCATTACATATCCTTTATACAAAATATTATCTGCAAATATTATTCCATCTTCTTTTATCATTCTTAAAGATTCTTTCAAGAAAAATGGATATTTCCCTTTTGCTGCATCAATAAATACAACGTCATATTTATCATCTAATGTTGGCAAAATATCTACAGCATCTCCTTCATATATTTTTATTGCATTTTCCACTTCTGCCTTTTTGAAATTCTCTTTTGCTTCAATAACTCTTTCATGTTCTCTTTCTATTGTGTCTATCCTTCCATCTTGTGTTAAAAACTCTGTGAAGCAAATAGCTGAATAACCTACTGCTGTTCCGATTTCTAATATTCTTTTAGGAGGATTTTCTTTTAAAGTTTTTGATATAACTTCAAGTGTATCATCCATTATAATTGGTATATGTTCATCTAAGGCTTTTGATTTTATTTTTTCTAATTCTATTTTATTTATTTGCATTTCTTGCAGCCCTTTCACGTTCTTTAGTATCAAGTATTTTCTTTCTTAATCTTATTGATTTAGGTGTTACTTCAACTAATTCATCATCTTCAATAAACTCAATCGCTTTTTCTAATGACATTTGGATTGGTGGTACTAAACGTAAAGCCTCATCTGAGCCTGATGCTCTTGTATTTGTTAAATGTTTTTCTTTACATACATTTATCGCTAAATCTTCTCCTCTAGCATTTAACCCTACTATCATTCCTTCATATACTTCTACACCAGGTCCGATAAATAAATCCCCTTTATCTTGTGCATTATATAATCCATATGTTACTGATTTTCCACTCTCCCAAGCAACTATTGTTCCTCTTACTCTTGAGATAACATCTCCTTTATATGGTTCATAGCAATCAAAAATGTGATTCATTGTTCCTTCACCTTTTGTATCTGTTAAGAATTCTGTACGATATCCAATTAGTCCTCTTGCAGGGATTTTGAATTCAATTTTTGTATGACCTTCTTCAGCTGGTTCCATATTAATCATTTCAGCTTTTCTTTGTCCTAGTTTTTCAATAACATTTCCAATTGAATCATCAGGAACATTTACTACAAGTCTTTCAATTGGCTCATTTTTTACACCATTGATTTCTTTATAAATAACTTTTGGACGAGAAACTAATAATTCGAATCCTTCTCTTCTCATTGTTTCAATTAAAATTGATAAATGAAGTTCTCCTCTTCCTGATACTTCAAAAGAATCTGCTTGATCTGTATCCTTAACTCTTAAACTAACATTTTTTTCTAGTTCTTTATATAATCTATCGCGAATATGTCTTGAAGTTATGAATTTACCTTCTTTTCCAGCTAATGGTCCATTGTTTACACTAAATGTCATAGATACTGTTGGTTCGTCTATATCTACAAATGGTATTTTTTCAGGGTTATTAAAGTCACAAATTGTGTCACCTATATTTATATCAGGTATTCCTGCAAGTTCGATAATATCTCCTGCTTTTCCTTCCTCAACTTCAACTTTGTTTAATCCTACATGTGTATATACTTTAGCTATTCTTCCTTGTGTTATTTTATCTTCTTTTCCACAAATAGAAACTGGCATACCAACTTTAATACTTCCTCTTTCAACTCTACCAACTGCAATTCTTCCTACATATTCATCATAATCAATATTTGATACTAACATTTGTGCTGGTCCATTTTCATCACAGTTTGGAGCTTGAATAGTATTAACTATGGTTTCAAACAAACAATTTAGATTATCAGATTCGTCATCAATATTCATTTTTCCAATTCCTTGTTTAGCTGAAGCATATACTACTGGAAACTCTAATTGCTCATCATTTGCATCTAATTCAATAAACAATTCAATTACTTGATCTACAACTTTTTGTGGATTGGCTCCTGGTCTATCAATTTTATTTATAACTACTATTGGTTTTAAATCTAAAGCTAATGATTTTTTTAGAACTTCTCTTGTTTGTGGCATTGCTCCTTCAAATGCATCTACTAATAAAAGAACACCATCAACTGTCTTTAAAACTCTTTCAACTTCGCCTCCAAAATCTGCATGTCCTGGAGTATCAACGATATTTATTTTTATATCATTATACATTATTGATGTATTTTTAGATAGAATTGTGATTCCTCTTTCTTTCTCTAAGTCATTAGAATCCATTATTCTTTCTTCAATTTGTTCATTCTCTCTAAATACATGGCTTTGTTTTAATAGTGCATCTACTAATGTAGTTTTTCCATGATCTACGTGTGCAATTATAGCAATATTTCTAATTTTTTCGTTATTCATTTTACCAAAAACTCCCTTTTTTCTCATTTTTCAACCTAATTATTATACACCTGTTTGCCTTCTTTGTCAAACTCATTTCTTACAAATTTCTACATTTTATCCACAAAAAAGAACATTCCTTTATATAAGAAATGTTCTTTTTTATATTATTTGATTTCAAAAGGTTCTGAATACCATATATCTTCTATACCATTTGCATCATATTGTGTTTTTAGAATTCTATATGTTCCATCTTCTAGTTCACCATAGTACTCTTTCCAATTAATCTTATCAGTACAACTATCATTTGTTTTACATGTCTGTGATATAGTATGATATATTTGAGGCTTTAGTGGCTCAACTCTTTGCCATTCTCCATTTACTTCTTTTTCAATTCTATATTCATCAGGACTAAAGTAAACATCAACATCTCTATTGTTAGTTATCAAAATTTCAACTCCTGATCTAGTTAGTGTATCCTTATTGATTGTCATTACAATATTTTTATCTCTATTATCTTCAGCTGTAAAATTATTATTTTCTACACTAACCTCTTTATTATCAGCATCATTTTCTTCAATTTCTTTTGTCTGTCCTTCTAAATTATCTATATTATTTATAGAATACATATCTACTGTAGTATTCGCATTATTATCTACTTTCTCTGCAATCAAACTTTCTTTTTCTTCAATGTTTTTTTTACTATTAACAGTAAATAGTATGACAGTCACCAGTACTATTATAAGCAATATACTGATTATAATTATTTTTTTATTCATTTTAATCACTTCTTTCGTATTTTACTCCTTAGTTATATTATAACATATTACAGATTTTTTTCAATAAAACACTTTATTAACTTTTCTTTATTATTTTGATAATTCAACTATTTTATCCATTATTTCTTTTGTTATTTCATCTAGTTTTTCTTTATCTTTACATCCCTTAAATTCACTATAGTCCAAAGCTTCTCCATATTTTATAATAACTTTTCTGTTATCTTTTTGACCTCCTTTTATTCCACAAGGTACTACTTTTGCACCACTTCTAACGGCAAAAAAAGCTACTCCATCTTTTGCTTTTTCTCCTTTTGCCATTCCATTTCTTGTACCTTCTGGAAATAAAGCTATACAGTCACCTTCTTTTAAAACTTTTAAAGATGTTTTTATCGCAGATATATCCTTTTCATTTCTATTTACTGGTATTGCTTCAAAAGCCCATCCTAATAACGCTAAAAATTTATTTTTATATAATTCTTTTTTAGCTAAAAATCTCATTTTCCTTTTGCCAGTAACAACCATCAGTGGTGGATCCATATATGTTTTGTGATTTCCACAAAAAATTACTGGACCTTCTTTTGGTATATTTTCTCTTCCTATTATTTCTACTCTATTATAGATTTTAAACCACACAATTAATGCATCTTTAACTACCACTCTAACTATAGATTTAAAAAAATTTTTCATATTCTATTTCTCCAATTTCTCATTTATTACTTTTATGACAGCTTGTGTTTCCTGTTCAATACTCATTCCTGTTGAATCTATATAAACAGCATCATCAGCTTGAACTAATGCTCCTATTTCTTTTTCTTTATCATTTTTGTCTCTCATTTGTATATTATTATATATTTCTGCATAAGTCATTTTTATTCCTTTTTCTAGATTTTGTTTATATCTTCTCATTGCTCTTTCTTCAGTAGTAGCATCTAAATATATTTTCACATCTGCATTTGGAAAAACGTAAGAACCTATATCTCTTCCTTCCATAATAACTTTTTTTCCTTCTGCACATTTCCTAAAAATATCATTTAATTTAAATCTTACTTCTTTTATTGAAGAAACTTGTGAAACTATTTGTGTAACATCTTTTTCTCTAATCCTTAAAGTAACATCTTTTCCATTTAAATATACTATATCTTTATTATCTTTCATTCCAAATTCTATGTTAATATTATCTAATAGTTGTATTATTTTACTTGTCTCATCTATTTTTATATTTTTATTTATTGTTTCAAGTGCCACAGCCCTATAAGCTGAACCTGAACCAATATTAATTAAACCTAAACGTTTACTTACTTCTTCTGTTATTGTTCCTTTTCCTGCCCCTGCTGGACCATCTATTGCTACAATAAAAGACATCTTTTATTCCTCCTTTTGTGGTACAAATATGTTTTTAGCTACTACTTCTATCTCTTCAACATTCATACTAGTTAATTTATTTATTTCTTTTACAATTTTCTCCTTAAATAATTTTATTCCATCTATAAGACTATATCCATAAACAATCATTACTTCTAAATATATTTTTACACCTTCTCCATAATTATCTACTCTTAGTTTTAAAATCTTGTGTATAGCAGGATTCTTTACTGCTAAATGTTCTATAATTTGTCTGAACACATTATCAGATATTGTAAAATTTCCCATATAACTAAATGTTGGTCTAATTATTGATTTTTCAGATATATATGGTTGCTTCCCCTTTCCCTTTGATTTAAAAATTTGTAGTGGATCTAATAAATATCCTGAGAAATCCTTTTTTATTTGAAAAGTAGGAACTGGTATAACATGTTTACCTTCTGTTGTTCTTATCCTTCTTGCTGTATTCATTTCTTGTTCTGTTGCAACATCTGATATATATATAGTTTCAGATATTTCTGGCAATCCGAGATTTGCTGCAATTTTTTGTACCATTGCATCAGATGTTCCAAGTATTAGTATACTTTGAGGCTTATATTTTTTTAAAGCTTTTACTATTTCTTTTCTTTCTTCTTCTTGGAAATAAAGTGCTTTTTTTACTGTCTCTATTTTAGTTGGTGCTTTCTTTGCAGACACACCTGCTACCACCTCATTATCTTTTATTAATAACCCATCATCTATAATAAAATGTGTATTTTTATCTCTTGCTACCATCTGAGCTCTATAACTTTTTCCTGTTCCAGATGGACCAACAAAAGCATATACCTTAATTTTTAATCCCAAAATTTCACTTAACAACATTGTTAGTCGCTCCTTAATTTATTTTCATATATTTTACTATATTTTTTTAAATATCTCAACTTTTTAAATTTTGACGACGAAGTTGTCCACAAGCCGCTTCTATATCAGAACCTAATTCTCTACGTATTGTTGCAACTATACCATGATCATTTAAATAATCTCTAAACTTCATAATATTTTCAATAGAAGACTTTGTGAAGTTCCCATTTTCTATTTTATTAATAGGAATTAAATTTACATGACAATTCATTCCTCTTAACAATTTTACTAAACCTTTTGCATCTTCTAAATTATCATTATTTTCTTTTGCTAATGCATACTCAAAAGATATTCTTCTATTTGTTTTTGCTATATAGTCTTTACATGCTTTAATCAATTCTTCAATTGGATATTTATTGTTTATTGGCATCATAGCACTTCTTTTATCATTTGATATAGCATGTAATGAAATTGAAAGTGTACATTGAATATTTTCTTCAGCTAGTTGATAAATTTTAGGAATAATACCACTTGTTGAAACACTTATATGGCGTGCTCCTATACTTATTCCTTTTTGATTATTTATAATTCTAATAGCATTTATTACATTTTCATAATTATCTAAAGGTTCTCCAATTCCCATAAAAACGACATTAGAAATTTTTAGTCCTGTATCACGTTCCACTGCAAGTATTTGTTCAACTATTTCTCCACTAGTTAAATTTCTAATAAACGGAATTCCTGTTGATGCACAAAATTTACATCCCATTTTACAACCAACTTGACATGTAACACAAATTGTATTTCCATGATGATAGCTCATTAATACAGTTTCAATCGCATTACCATCTAATATATCAAATAAGTATTTTTTTGTTCCATCACTTGCTTCTTGCTTTTTTATTATTTTAAATTCATTAAAAGTATAATTTTCCTTTAATTGTTTACGCAACTCTAAAGACAAATTTGTCATTTCATCAAAACTACTTACTCTGTCTTGATAAATCCATTTAAATACTTGTTCTGCTCTAAATGATTTTTGTCCTATTAATTCCATTTCTTCTTTCAATTGTGGCAAATCAAAATTTTTTATTTGTTTCATCTTATTCTCCTTACATATGAAATGTTTTAGCTACTTCACCAATTATCTCTCTTGCACATAAACACATTGTTAATAAAAAATTTATTCCTGATATTCCTATTGCAACATATGACAAAATTTTAAATTGTATAATATTTTCATATATAAATAATATAGGAATCATACTAAATATTAATATTAAAAACTGATAAATTGCATATCTCATATATCGCCTACTACTAACTATTGTTAATACAAACATTGTAGCATTTGCAATAATTATAATTATGGGAATAGCCAAACTAAGTGACCAATCTATTTTTCCCAAAAAATAATCTATTCCTATTGTAACTGCAGATATTGTAAGTGTTTGAATTAAAACATGTGCTGCTATATTTGTATTCTTATTTATAGAATACATTACCGTAATCCAAACATATACAATTCCTATAATACTAATTGCCGCCCATTGTACATTAGGCGTAGTTAACTTATTTATTATTATTAAAATAATTGCTATTAAGATAGAGATACCTATCAATAATTTTAATAGTATCTTCTTTTTTTTAGCACTAATCTTTTTTGGATATATCATCTAAAACACCATTACTTTCTATTTCGACTTCAATTCCTTGTTCTGTTAAAAATTTATAAAATGCTTTCTCTATTCTATTATCATTTAAAATAGATGTGAATGTAAATACTAATTTATTTCCAAGCGTACATGAAGAACATTTTATCTTTTCAAATGGATCAGGAGATATTAGCATAACAAAATAATCCAAATGTTCCTTATATTTTCCAATTATTCCGACTCTTCCAATATTTGAATATGTAATTGTTGTATATTTTCTAATTTCAATATAAGTTAATCGTACAAATATCTTTTTTAAAAATAAAGGAATTATTTTTATTACTGGATTAATCCCTAATTTTACATTAGTTGACATTGTTTTATTAATTTCTTCTGGCGTTAACCTTCTGTGGAAATCTTCTTTTACAAAATCTAGTATTTCATCAAATGTTTTTAAATTCTTTTCATATACTTCTAAAGTTATATATGAAAAAAAGTTTGACATAGTTTTTGACTGATAATATTTTCTTAAATTAACAGGTATACATAGCTTTATTGGTTTTTTTCCATTGTTTTTAATATAATTTTGAGTATAAATACTGTGTATTAATACTGCTGATAAATATTGGGTAACAGTTACTTCTTTTTCTTTGCATATTTTTTTCAATTGATCAAAATTTATTATTTGATGTATTACTGAAGTTGCATTTAAACTTATCTTTTTTCCTTTTAATTTATACGCTTTTTTTGAAGAAGCATTTGACTTTGCTTTTTTATCGTAATTACTTATATAACTATCTTCTGTTGTAATTTCTTCAACCTTTCTAGCTTTTCTTTCTTCTTCTTTAAATTCATCAGGATACATTAATTCTAAATAAGTATATATTATTTCTCTAAAAAACACACTTGCACTATTACCATCAGCTAAAGAATGAAATACATCTATATTTATTTTATTTTTAAAATATGTGATTTTAAATTGATAATTATTATTTGTTTTTGGATCTATGTATTTACATGGATATTCTTTTTCTTTTCTTATTACTGGATTTTTTCCATTATTTTCAAAATAATACCAAAAGAATCCCTGTTTCATTTTAACTTTGAATGAAGGATATTTTTTTAATGTTTTATTTACCGCTTGCACTAGTTTTTTTCTATTAACATTTTCTTTTAAAATTGCTGATAGCCTAAAAACTGAACTATATTTTTTCCCTGCTGATATAGGAAATAATTTAGCTGAATTATCTAATCTTCTCCAATCTATCTCTCTTTTTTGTTTTTTCATTTTGGCTTCCTTTCTAATGATTTATTATTTCTAATAAATCATTATATCCTTGAGTTACTAATTCTTTCGAACTGTTTTCTACTATTATCCAATCATGCCCTGCCTTATCATATGTTTTAACTTCTATATCCTCTCCTACATTTTTAACTTTTTCTTCTAAAACATATACATCTGGATTCAAAATATCATATGTTCCTGTAAGTATCGTCACATTTTTTAGTTTTGAAACATCTCCATAAATTGGACTAACTAAATAGTTTTTTGATTGTACTTGTTTTGCATATATATCACCTGCTAATTTCAACATATCAATACTTAAATCTTTATCATATTGTTGTTTTTCCTGGATTTTTTCATTGCTCATAGTTACATCCAACCATGGTGAAATTAATATAGTCTTTGATGGAACTTCAACATCTTCTCCGATTTTCTCTAGTAATCCTAAACTTATTCCACCTCCAGCAGAATCTCCCATAATAATCAAGTTGTCTCCACCGACTTTTTTTACTATTTCTTTGTATAAAGGTTCAACCATATTAAATACATCTTCATAATTATATCTTGGCGTAAGTGGATAATCTGGTATTATAGCTGTCATTCCAGTATCTTTAACTATTTTTTCAATAAATTCCCAATGCTTTTCAGTCATTTCTGCTATATATGATCCTCCATGAAAAAATAGTATCTTTTTATCACTTTTAGCATTTTCTTTTGGTGTTACTACATATACTTTTTTATCACTATATTCTTCTGTTTCTATTTCACAATCATTTTGTATCTGCTCTGTTGGAGTTGCTATAAAATGTTTAATTTCTATATATGCAAAACTAATACTTAGTAATCCCAAAAAAATCACTAGTATTATAATTATTACTTTAAGTTTAGTAATACTTCTTTTATTATTTGTTTCTTTGTTTTTCATTACTTCCCCTTATCAAAATTAAAACTATTACTAATATATCAGATTTTGTAATCACATACAATAAAAAATAATTGATTTTTAAAACTTTACTGTCACCAATTTAAATTGTTCAAACTGCTCTGCTTTAAAAACCAATTATTTTTTTATTATTTATCCAAATATCCCACGTCTTTTTATTGGTGGTTGTTCATTCATAGTTGCAGCTAATTTCATAAATAAATCACGTTGTTCTCTATTTAAACGTTTTGGAGTTTGAACTGTAACTGTAAAAATAAAATCTCCAACTGCTGATGAGTTTACACCTTTAAATCCTTTTCCTCTTAAAGTGAATTTAGTTCCTGTTTGTGTTCCATCTGGTATTTTATATTTTTCTTTTGTTCCATCAACTAATGGAATCTCTAATTCTCCACCTAGTGTTGCTTGTGTAATCGTAATTGGAACTTCACAATAAACATTATTTCCTTTTCTTGTATAAATGTTATGTCTTTTTAATTTTAATGTTATATATAAGTCTCCTGTAGGTCCTCCTTTTTCTCCTGGTTCACCTTCACCACGTAGTACTACTGTTTGACCATCATCTATTCCTGCTGGAATCTTGACTTTTATTTTTGGTTGTTTTCTTACTGTTCCTCTACCTTTACATTTATCACAAGGTTCTTTAATAATCTCTCCTGAGCCATGACAATTACTACATGTTCTAGTGGTTTGAACTTGACCTAATATTGTATTTTGCACTTGTTGAACTTTTCCTGTTCCATTACACATTGTACATTTTGTTACTGATGTACCAGGTTTAGCTCCTTTTCCATCACACACCTCACACTTTTCATTTCTAGTAACTGTTACTTCCTTTTCTATACCTGAAAAAGCTTGTTCAAAAGTGATATCCATACGCATATTTATATCTTCACCTTTGCGTGGTCCTTGAGTTCTTCTTGAACTTCTTCCAAAACCTCCCCCAAAGAAAGATGAAAAAATGTCACCTAGATCTCCGAAATCTCTAAAGCCATCAAATCCTGAACTAGTATAAGTGTAATAACCGTTTTGACCTCCAAATGGACCTCCGGCTCCACCTCCGAAACCTCCTTGTGGTCCATCAGGGCCAAATTGATCATACATTCTTCTTTTTTGAGGATCAGATAAAGTTTCATAAGCTTCATTAACTTCTTTAAATTTCTTTTCCGCTTCTTTTTTATTATCTAAATTTGCGTCAGGATGATATTTTTTGGCAAGTTTTCTATATGCTTTTTTTAATTGTTCATCAGTAGCATCTTTGCTAACTCCAAGAATTTCATAATAATCTCTTTTATCTGCCATTCATTCTCACTCTTTCATTAGAATTTATTAATTACTCGTCTTTATTTTCATCATCATCTTCTACTTTATAATCTGCATCATATACATTTCCATTATTTCCTTGATCAGCTGTTTCTTCAGTTTGTGCTTGTGTAGCTTCTTGTGCTGCTGCTTCTGCTGCTTGTGGATTTGCTTTGTATAATTTTTCAGACATATCATAGAATACTTTTGTTAGTTTCTCTGTTGCTTCTTTAATCTTTTCAGAATCATTTGTTTCTATAGCTTTTTTAGTATTTTCAATTTCTGTTTCTACCTTAGCTTTTTCTTCTCCACTAATCTTGTCACCAACATCATTTAAAGTCTTTTCACTACTATATACTAGGCTTTCTGCATTATTTTTAGTTTCAATTTCTTCTTTTCTTTTCTTATCTTCTGCAGCATGTGCTTCAGCATCTTTAACTGCTTTGTCTATATCTTCATCTGATAAATTTGTTGATGCTGTAATAGATACATCTTGACTATTTCCTGTTGCCATATCTTTTGCAGAAACATGAACTATACCATTTGCATCAATATCAAATGTTACTTCAATTTGAGGTACTCCTCTTGGAGCTGCTGGAATTCCTGTTAATTGAAATCTTCCTAATGTTTTGTTATATGCAGCCATTTCTCTTTCACCTTGTAACACATGAACTTCAACTGATGTTTGACCATCTGCTGCTGTTGAGAATACTTGTGATTTTTTAGTTGGTATTGTTGTATTTCTTTCAATTAATTTTGTAAATACTCCTCCATAAGTTTCAATTCCTAATGATAATGGTGTTACATCTAATAATACTAAGTCTTTTACATCTCCTGATAAAACACCACCTTGAATTGCTGCACCTAGAGCAACACATTCATCAGGATTTATTCCCTTATCTGGTTCTTTATCAACTATTCTTCTAACTGCTGCTTGAACAGCTGGGACTCTTGTTGATCCTCCAACTAATAATACTTTATGAATATCATTTGCTGTTAATCCTGCATCTTTTAGAGCTTGGTTTACTGGTGTTGCTGTTGCTTCAATTAAATCATGAATTAATTCTTCAAACTTAGCTCTTGTTAATGTTATATCTAAATGTTTTGGTCCTGAACTATCAGCTGTAATAAATGGTAAATTTATTTGAGTTTGTTGAACTCCTGATAATTCAATTTTTGCTTTTTCAGCTGCTTCTTTAAGTCTTTGCATTGCCATTTTATCAGTTTTTAAATCGATTCCATTTGATTTTTTAAATTCATCAACTAAATAATTTATTATTGCTTCATCAAAGTCGTCTCCACCTAATTTAGTATTACCATTTGTAGAAAGAACTTCAAAAACTCCGTCTCCAATATCAAGAATAGATACATCAAAAGTTCCTCCACCAAGGTCATATATCATTATTTTTTGGTCTTGTTCTTTATCCATTCCATAAGCTAAAGCTGCTGCTGTTGGTTCATTTATTATTCTTAAAACTTCTAATCCTGCAATTTTACCAGCATCTTTTGTAGCTTGTCTTTGGCTATCACTAAAATATGCAGGTACTGTAATAACTGCTTGAGTTACTTTTTGTCCTAAATAATTTTCAGCATCTGTTTTTAATTTTTGTAGAATCATTGCTGATATTTCTTGTGGTGAAAAAGTATCACCTTCTATTTTTATCTTTTGATCTGTTCCCATTTGTCTTTTTACTGATATAACAGTATTTTCTGGATTTGTAACTGATTGACGCTTAGCTATTTGTCCTACTAATCTTTCTCCTTCTTTTGAAAAAGCAACTACAGATGGAGTTGTTCTATTTCCTTCTGCATTTGGTATTACAACAGCTTCTCCTCCTTCCATTACTGCTACACATGAATTTGTTGTTCCTAAGTCAATTCCTATGATTTTTCCCATTTTAAATCCTCCTTAAATGTTTTTATTTTTTTAAAATTAATATCATTATATTATACTAATTAGCTACAACAACCATTGAGTGCCTAATAACTTTAGTTCCTATCTTGTAGCCTTTCCTATATTCGTTGGCAATTTCTTTTTCACCTAAATTTGGATCCTGTATACTACTTACTGCCTCATGTAACTCAGGGTCAAAAGTTTCTCCAACAGTTTTTATCTCTTCTACACCTTTTGATATTAATACATCTTTAAATTGTTTCAATACTAATTCTACCCCTTTTTTGTATTCTTCATCTTTTGTTTCTGCTTTTGCTGCATTTTCTAAGTTGTCAATTACTGGAAGTAATTGTTCAACAACATCTGCCAATATTGAATTGTATAACATTGTTCTTTCTTTCTGACTTCTTTTTTTATGATTTTCAAATTCTGCTAAAACTCTTTTATATCTGTCTGTCACATCTTCAAGTTCTAATTTTGTTTGCTCAAGTATATCTTCTTCCTCATTAAGAGTTTCTTGTTCTTGTTCTTGCTCTTGCTCTTCTTCTTGAACATTTTTTTCTAACTTTTCACTATTCTCTTCCATAAACATTTCCTTTCTATAAATCTTTTAATTTTTTATTTATATATTTCATAACTGAGATAACTTTAGAATAATCCATCCTCTTAGGTCCTATAATTCCAATCGTACCCATATCTTTATCTCCAATTTTATGTTTAAATGTTACAATACTAAAATCTTTTAATTCCTCTTTTTGATTTTCTTCACCAATATAAACATTTATATCTTCTGCTAATCCTGATTCCAAAACATCTTCAACTAATTCTTTTTGGTCTAATATGTTGATAAAGTTCTTAGCAACTTCTAAGCTGTTGAATTCTGGTAAATCAAATGCATTATTTGCTCCTTTTAAATATAATTGCTCATCTTGTTTTAATACTTTTTTTATTTGTTCTATTATTGGTTTTATAACTTTTACACTATAAGTCATTTCATCATATAAATATTCTTCTAAAGGTCTATCAATCGTTTCTAGTGGCTGATTTTTAAGTTTTTGATTAAACATATAATTTATTGTCTCCACTTGTTTTTCATTGATATCCTCTTCAAATTTTATTATTGTTTCTTTAATCATTTCTGTATTTGTTATAATTATTGCGAGCATCATTCTTGAATTGATTAAAACAAATTTTAATTCTTTTATAAGCTGAGTTTTTGTTTTAGGTCCTATAGAAACTGTTGTATAATGAGTTACTTCCGAAATTGTGCTAGCTGCTATTTTTGTTAAATCTTCAATTTCATTTACTTTTGTTTCTAATTTTTCACTTATATATTTTACTTCTTCAACACTTATATCGTCATCTTTTAACAATTCATCAACATAGTATCTATATCCTTTCTCTGAAGGTATTCTTCCTGAAGATGTATGTGTTTTTTCTAAATAACCTATTTTTTCTAATTCTGCCATTTCATTTCTAATTGTTGCACTACTATATTGTAAATCTTCTTTTTCTATTAATGCTTTTGAACTTACTGGTTCAGCTGTGTTGACATATTCTTCTACAATTGCTTGCAAAACTCTTTTTTTTCTGTCATTTAACAACTTTATCACCTCTTTTAGCACTCTTGTTGTTCGTTTGCTAATTTCTCTACATATGATATATATTTTTTTAGCACTTGTCAATAGTTTGTGCTAATTTTTTTGTGAATTTTCTGTGAAATATTAATTTTCCTTATTTATCTAATAACTTTACCTCTATTTCATTCCCTCATTTTGCCTTATATATTCACTGTTTATATTTTGTTTTATTCCATCTTCTAAATTTTCTTCTGTCTCACTTGCTAAATTTTGTACTATAGTACTTTTATTTTCTTCCTTACCTTATTTATTATTTTTTATTTTTTTAAATTATTAATTTATTTTTCCATTTTTTTACATATTATTTTTATCATATTTCATCTGTAATTATATTGATTTCAACTATTTTCGACATAAAATTTATTTTAATTTTTCTATTGACAAGTTTAAATTTTTAGATTATATTGGAAAGCGTGCTGAAAAAAAATTGTTTTATATTTTCCTTTGTCGAAAGATAAAGTTTAATGTCTAAAAAGGAGATTACCAAATGATAAATATTGTTTTATGTGATGATAATTTAAATTTACTAGATAAACTATCTAAAATGTTAGAAAAAATCTTTTTCAAAAACTCTTATGATGCAAAAATTGTTTTTCAATCTAATAATAAACAAAAAATTTTAGATTTTATAGAAAACAATACAGTCGATGTTTTATTTTTGGATATTGATTTAAAATCAAATGATTCTGGCTTTGATATTGCAGAGGCTGTAAGAAAGAAGAATAAGAATATATACATTATTTTTTTGTCAGGTCATTTAGAATATGTTATGGTTGCGTATAAATACAAAACTTTTGACTTTTTGGCAAAACCAATAACTGTTGCTAGATTAGAAGATACTGTTAGACGTCTTTTTGAAGATATTAACGGATTACCTAAAAAATATATAAAAATAGATAACAAAAATACAATTATTGATGAAAATAGTGTCGAATGTATTAGACGTGATGGTATGAAACTTGTTTTTCATTCAGAAAACAAGGACTACGAAACCTACAGTTCTTTTAATAAAATTATAAATTCTTTGCCTAATAATTTTGTTAGATGTCATAAATCTTTTATTGTGAATATAAATTTAATAAAAGATGTAGACCCTGTTATAAACAAAATTTCATTTTCTGATAATTTTACCTGTGATATAGGTCCAAAATTTAAAAAACAATTTATGGAGGTTTTAAGTAATTATGGGAATATTAACTAATTTTTATATAGATACAAGTATACTCGCTTTTATGGCTCTTCTTGCACTATATATTTCAAATTCTATAAAATTAAAAAATACAGTGAAAAAGTTAAAAAGTTCTGAAGAATATAACAAAACACTTCAAAATATTCAGGATGATGTACGTTGCTTTAAACATGATTTTGATAATATGGTTACTACAATTGGAGGATATGTGAATTCAAACGATATGCAAGGATTAAAAGAATATTATGATCATCTTGAAACTGATTGCAAAAATGTAAACAACTTGTATATGTTAAATCCAAAAATCATAAATAATCCGGGCATATACAGTTTACTTTCTAACAAATATATTAAAGCTGAAAAAGCAAATATAAAAATGACTTTTGAAATCTTATTAGATGTAAATGATATTCATATAAATACTTATGAATTCACTAGAATTTTAGGAATATTATTAGATAACGCTATTGAAGCTGCTAGTAAAACTAAAGACAAACTTTTTAATATCTGTTTTAGAAATGAAGCAACTAAAAAAAGACATTTAGTTATTATAGAAAATAGTTATAATAATAAAGATGTCAATATTGATACTATTTTTGAGAAAAATAAAACTGATAAAGAAAATCATAGTGGTTTAGGATTATTTGAAGTTAGAAAAATCTTAAATAAAAATAGTAATTTAAATTTATACACCTCTAAAGATGAAGATTTATTTAAACAACAACTAGAAATTTATTATTGCTAAAAATGACAAAGACGAAGCTTTATGCTTCGTCAATTGTTGATATTCCTAATGTTATTTCTTCTAATACATCTAATAATACTCTTACAGTATCTAATGCGGTAAATATCGGAATATTATTTTCTACTGCACATCTTCTAATAAAAGCTCCATCTGTTTCTTGATCTATTGAATCTAAATCTCTTGTACTGATCACATAACTTACATAACCTTTTCTAATTGAATCTAATATTTCTTCACTGCCTTCGCTTATTTTCTTTTTTATTCTAGTTCTTATTTTATTCTTCCTTAAAAATTCTGCTGTACCTTTTGTTGCTTCTATATTAAATCCTAAGTTATAAAATCTTCTAATTAATGGTAACGCTTCTTGTTTATCTTTATCTGCTATTGTTACAAACAATGTTCCATAATTAGCTAAATGCATTCCTGAAGATTGCAGTGCTTTATATAAAGCCCTTGTTAGTTTTTTGTCATAGCCAATTGCTTCACCTGTTGATTTCATTTCTGGTGAAAGATATGCGTCTAATCCGCTTAATTTTGAAAATGAAAATGCTGGAGCTTTTACATACCATCTTTCCTTTTCTTTAGGATAAACTTCATTTATTCCTTGTTCTTTTAACCCTTTTCCTAATATAGATAATGTCCCAATATCTGCTAATGAATACCCCGTTGCCTTTGAAATAAATGGTACTGTTCTTGAAGAACGTGGATTTACCTCTATTACATAGACATCTTCATTTTTATCTACTATAAATTGAATATTATACAATCCTACTATTCCTATTCCTAATCCTAATTTTACAGTATAATCTAATATTTTTTGTTTAACCTCCTTACTTACACTAAAAGTAGGATAAATACTTATACTATCTCCTGAATGTATTCCTGTTTTTTCAACATGTTCTATAATTCCAGGTACAAATACATCTTTTCCATCACATACTGCATCAACTTCCAATTCTTTTCCTACTATATATTTGTCAACTAAAACTGGTTGTTTTTTGTTTATACTAACGGCTGTTTTTAAATATTTTTCTAATGCCTTTTGACTTGATACAATTTGCATCGCTCTTCCACCTAATACATAACTTGGTCTTACAAGAACTGGATATCCTATATCTTTAGCAACTTTTATTCCTTCTTTTATATCTGTTACCGCTTCTCCTCTTGGCTGTAATAATTTTAATTTTTTCATTACCTTTTCAAAAACGTCTCTATTTTCTGCTCTTTCAATTGCTTTTACATCTGTACCAATTATTTTTACTCCTAATTTTGAAAGTGGCTCTGCCAAGTTAATAGCTGTTTGTCCACCTAATGCTGCTACTATTCCTTCTGGTTTTTCTAATTCTATAATATTCATTACATCTTCAACAGTAAGTGGCTCAAAATATAGCTTATCACTAGTTGTATAATCTGTTGAAACTGTTTCTGGATTATTGTTTATAATAATTGCTTCATATCCAGCTTTTTTTATTGTTTGGATTGCATGAACTGTTGAATAATCAAACTCTACTCCTTGACCTATTCTAATTGGTCCTGCTCCTAATACAATTATCTTCTTTTTATCACTTACGATAGATTCATTTTCTTCTTCATATGTTGAATAAAAGTATGGTACATAACTTTCAAATTCACTACTACATGTATCAATCATTTTATATACTGGTATAATCTTTTCTTTTTTTCTAAGTTGATATATTTCTTGATCTTTTTTCTTCCATATTTTTGCTATATATTTATCACTAAATCCTGATTTTTTGGCTAATTTTAGCATCTCTATATCATCAATATTTTTAGATAAATTTTTTTCTATACTTATTATGTTTTTTATCTTTTCTAAGAAAAACATATCAATTTTAGTTATATTATTTATTAAACCTAAATCTACATCTTTCCTAATAAGTTCTGCTATTGCATAAATTCTATCATCTGTTCCATCTTTAATATAATCCATAAGTTCTTCTATCGTAGATTTTTTAAACTTATCCATTTGAATATGATTTACTCCAATTTCTAAAGAACGTACTGCTTTTAATAAACTTTCTTCAAATGTTCTTCCTACACTCATCGTTTCTCCCGTTGCTTTCATCTGAGTATTTAATTTATTTGAAGCTAGTGTAAATTTATCAAATGGGAATCTTGCTATCTTAGTTACAATATAATCTAAAGCTGGCTCAAAACTTGCTGGTGTATTTGCAAGCATTATTTCATCTAATCTCATTCCTATAGCTATTTTTGCTGAAACTCTTGCAATTGGATATCCACTTGCCTTTGATGCTAATGCAGATGAACGAGATACTCTAGGATTTACTTCTATTAAATAATATTTAAAAGAATGTGGATCTAATGCAAATTGAACATTACACCCTCCCTCAATTTTTAACGCTCTGATTATTTTTAAACTACTATCACGTAATAATTGATATTCTTTATTTGTAAGAGTTTGACTTGGTGCAACTACTATTGAATCTCCCGTATGTATTCCCACTGGATCTAAATTTTCCATATTACATACCGTTATTGCAGTATCATTTTTGTCTCTTATCACTTCATATTCAATTTCTTTATATCCTTTTATACTTTTTTCAACTAATACTTGATTAACTGGTGAAAGTTTTAGAGCATTTTTTATAATTTCTTTCAACTCTTCTTCATTATCTGCAAAACCTCCTCCTGTTCCTCCTAGAGTAAATGCTGGTCTTAACACAACAGGATATCCTATTTTTTCAGCCGCTTCAATCCCCTGTTCAATTGATGTTGCAATAATTGATTCTAATACTGGTTCTCCCAGTTCTTCACATAATTTTTTAAATTTCTCTCTATCTTCTGCTTTCTCAATACTTTCTTTACTTGTTCCTAAAAGTTCTACTTGACATTCTTGAAGTACACCCTTTTCATAGAGCTTCATCGCAATATTTAATCCAGTCTGCCCTCCAATTCCTGGAAGTATTGCATCAGGTCTTTCATAACGAATTATTTTTGCAACATATTCCATTGTCAATGGTTCCATATATACCTTATCTGCAATTGATGTATCTGTCATTATTGTTGCTGGGTTTGAATTTACTAATATAACTTTATATCCCTCTTCTTTTAGTGCTAAACAAGCTTGAGTTCCTGCATAATCAAATTCTGCAGCCTGTCCTATTACAATTGGTCCTGACCCTATAACTAACACTGTTTTTATATCTTTTCTTTTTGGCATTGTTTTTTCTTCCTTTCATTATTTATTCTCTATTAATTCTATAAATTTATCAAACAAATAACTACTGTCTTGTGGTCCTGGTGCACTTTCTGGATGATATTGAACACTAAATATTTTATCCATTTTGCATTCAACACCTTCTACAGTATTATCTAATATATTTTTATGTGTTACTTTTAACTTAGTCTTTTTTAAAGATTCCTCATCTACTGCATAGCTGTGATTTTGTGATGTAATTTCTATTTTATCTGTTTCTAGATTTTTTACAGGATGATTTCCTCCTCTATGTCCAAATTTAAGCTTATATGTTTTTGCACCATAAGCTAAACTTATCATTTGATGTCCTAAACAAATTCCAAATACAGGATATTTTCCTTTTATTTTTTTTACCAGTTCAATTACTTCTTTTACATCTTCTGGATTCCCAGGTCCATTTGATAAAAATACTCCATCTGGTTTTAATTCCATTATTTCCTTTGCTGTTGTATTATACGGTACAACAGTTACATTACATCTTCTTTTATTTAAGCTTCTTACAATATTTAATTTTATTCCACAGTCAACTGCAACTATATTATATTCTGAATTAGCTGTCCTCGAATACCATTTTTTCTTACAGCTTACTTTTGATACTGCATCTTTAGGAATTTCATATTGCTTCATCTTTTGCATTGCTTTTTTCTTGCTTGTTTTTATATCTGTGATAATAACTTTTCTACTTCCTTTTTCTCGGATACTCCTTGTTAATTTTCTTGTATCAATTCCTGATATACCTGGAATATTATTTTCTTCCAAATATTCTGATAAAGTTTTTGTATATCTAAAGTTACTAGGCAAATCATTATATTCTCTAACAATCAATCCTCCTATTGTTGGCTGTTTTGTCTCATAATCATCATCTGTTATTCCATAATTACCAATTAATGGATACGTCATAACTACCATTTGATATGTATAAGAAGGGTCAGAAACAATTTCTTGATATCCTACCATAGATGTATTAAACACTATTTCACATATATTTTCTTTATCTGCTCCAAATCCATATCCATAATATTCTTCTCCATCTTCCAGTACAATTTTTTTGTTGTATTCTTTCATATTTACTCCTTTCTTTTTATATAATATGTAATTTTTTTTACTGTTTATGAGCAAAAAAATAAGAACACTAATAAATGTGTTCTTATTTAATAAATAAAAAAATGAAAACAACTATGAAAAAAGCTTCTAAAAATATTATCATTTTAAACTTTTTCTCAAAAATTTCCATCTTTTTTCTCCTCATTTTTTATTTACATTTTTAATATTATAGCAATTCCAAAAAAATTTTTCAAGATTTTTTGAAAAAATTTTTTACCCTAGTAATAATTTAACTATAATAATACAAATTGCTCCTGGAATGCCAAGTAACCCTACTAATATACTTGTCAAAAAATTAACCCCTATATGAAATCCTATTCCTGAACCTATAATATTTATTATCCAGATTATACACCCTCCAAGTATTGAACTTGCTACAAATTTAAAAACTTTTTTTATCGGAACAATAAAAATTTTTCCAAATAGAAATAAAAAACAAATACAAGCTAAGTATGTAATAATATTCAAATCCATAATTTTCTCTCCATTTTATAAAACCTATTTATTAATTTTTATGAAAAAATACGGACAAATATTACTTACCTACACAGCCTCATTTTTTGCTTCCAATAATTTGTACTCATCTTTTTTTAACACATTAACAGCTATTCCCTTTTTTTTGGCCAACTTTATTAGATAATTTAATTTAGACTGATTTGCTTTAATTTGATAAGTATAATAATCAACTAATTCATCTTGTGCAAAATTAAAATTATTATTTGCCACATTTAAATCTCTACTTGTTTCAATGATTGTATTAATTAACTCACTCTCTTTTTCAGTTTCCGTCTTTTCTGTAATATTCATTTCCTTTAAATATTTTTCATCCATAGTATCCCTCTTTCCATAATATATTACTTTTTATATTTTATTCCAAAAGGATTTTATTATTCATTAAAATGTATTTTTTTGCTTATAACACTTGTTTTTTTTGCTATTTTATAGGATAATATATATGTATAATATTGTAAAATGAGAGGTAGACTTTATGAAATTTATAGATAAATTTTTAAAGAAACTAAATATAAGCAGAAATACTTTTGCTACTTATATATTTACTCTTATTTCTGTTTATTTAGCTGTAGATAGAATAATTGAATTGCTATTTATGATTTTTACAGGTGTCTCAGTATCTTATTGGGGCCCAATAACATATACATTTGCTTTAGCTTGTCCTATCTTAGCATTTTTGTTTTCAGGACAATCTGAATTTGCATCATCTAAGAAAGCTAAAGTATCAATATTTCATTTATATGTAATTCTTTTATATATAATAGCAATTTCAATGTTTACACAGTGGATCAATTTTACAGTCTGGTTATTATTTATATCAGTACCAAACTATGTTGGAATAATAACAGAATTTTCTGACTTAGTAAGACCTGCTTTTTCAAGTTTGTCTTTATATTTACCACTTGTAACAATATTTCCATTATTTAAATGGTTCTTCTTTGGTGTTGATGACAGTAAAGATATGACTCGTTCTATTTGGGATTATGCTGGAATAAATCTAACTGAAAGTAATAAAGGCAAAGGTGCATATTCCTATGAAGTATACATGTGTAAAAATGATGAAACTGGTCAAACAATTAATTTTTCAGAAAATTCTAGATTTCGTTCGCTATTTGTTTGCGGAGGTTCAGGCTCAGGAAAAACGACTTTAGTATTTGAACCTCTAATAGCTAGAGATATAGAAAAAAAATATTTCTTTAGAGAAATGTCAAAAGAACTAGGATTCACTGCTTTAAAAACAAAAATAGCAACATTAAACGCACCATATAATAATGATTATTTAAACAAAAATTTTAACTTAACTATGATTGCTCCTATAGAAGGAAAAGAAAGTATCTTTAACTCTTTTGTAAAAAAAATGGTCCTTTCAGGAGGAGTTGAACCTTCTTATAAAGATTTAGGAATTACACTTGTATCACCTGACAATGAAGTAATTGATAATATGATTAATGTTTGTGAAAACTATGGATTTACATACAATTTAATAGATCCTACATCACAAACTTCAATAGGATTAAATCCTTTTGTTTATGATGATCCAACAAAAATAGCAATGACTATATCATCAGCTTTAAAAGCTATGTATAATGATTCACACTCTGATCCTCATGAAACATATAGAGAAGATATTTCAATAAGGGCAATCGAAAACCTTGCAATATTATTAAAAGAAATGTATCCACGTATGAATGAGGGAAAACTCCCTAATATGAATGATATGTTAAAAATGCTATCAAACTTTGACCTAGTTGAGAAGATGTGTAAAATAATGGCTCATGACGAAAAACTAGCTCAAAAATATGCTATACAAATTGCTTATTTTGAGAAGAATTTTTATGCTAACTCTATTGGTAGAGAAAATTTAGAAAAACACCTTTTTGTAGCAACATCTCAACTAGATAATTTATTAAGAATGCCTGGTGTAAAATCTATTCTTTGTAATAGAAACAACAATATTAATTTTGATGATATGTTAGCAGATGGTCAAATAACATTTCTTTGCACAAGACGTGGAGATTTAGGAGCAGCTGCTCATAAGGCTTTTGGTTTATTCTTCTTAATATCTATGCAAAATTCAGTTTTAAGGAGACCTGGCAATTCTTCAAATCGTGTACCTAACTTTTTATATATAGATGAATTTGCAGATTTTATTGGTAAATCTACTGAACCTATATTTACAATGTATCGTAAGTACAGAGTTGCAACTGTAATTTCAACTCAAAACTTGGCTCAATTAACAACACCTGGAGCTAAAGAAAATTATAGAAATACAATTCTATCAAATTGTGCTAGTAAAATTTTCACAGGTGAAGGTGTAATTGAAGAATTAACATGGTGGAGTGATGAATTTGGTACAAAGAGAGAATGGACTTATTCAAATTCTATGGATATGTCAACAATGCAATATGATTCAAAATATGGTTCAGTAAAATGGGAATTTGTTAAACACTTTAAACCAGGCAAATTACAATCTGCCTTAGGCGGTACAAAGTGTGCTTTTAAAATCATGAATGAAAATGGTAGACATAGTATTGGACTTGGTCAATTTAAACGATTAGAATCAAAATATAAAGAAAAACATCTTCCTAAAATTTATGATTTTGAAAAATTTGCTATGTCAGCAGAAAATAATTCTGAATCTGATTCAGATGATAATAGTAATAAAAAGTTTAATTTAAAAAATATTAATTTCAAAAATTCAGCAACTAATGAAATTGACCCAATACAGATGAATACAACTGATTCTAATTATAGTTTTGATAATTCGGATCCTATTATTTCTAATTCAAAGAAAAAGAAGTAGTATAATTAATATAATATATAATATATAATATATATACAATAAAATAAAAAAAAATAGATTTCTTGTTGTCGTATCTACGATACTCCAAGCTACGCGAAATCTATTTTTTTTTATTTTATTGTATTTTTATGATACTCCAAACTACACAAATTCTATTTTTTTTATTTTATTGTATTTTTATGATACTCCAAACTACACAAATTCTATTTTTTTTATTTTATTGTATTTTTATGATACTCCAAGCTACACGAAATCTATTTTTTTTATTTTATTGTATTTGCATGATACTCCAAACTACACGAAATCTATTTTTTTTTATTTTATTGTATTTGCATGATTGTCCTTTTTCTATACTGTGATTCCAATAAATTCTAATATTATTCCTGAAATTACTCCTATTGTATATAATAAAGCTGTAATTTTTATATTCTCTTTTATTCCTTTATTTGTTTTAAATAATACTGCAAGACCAATACCTGCTCCTACTAATAATCCAGCTATCATTGTTGAACTAGAAATCAAGTTTTCTAAATACATTTGGGTAAGAGTAACTGAAGCTGCACAATTTGGTATAAGTCCAATTAGTCCGGCTACTATTGGTCCTAATATAGGTCTATCTAATAATAAATGTGCTAAAGTTTCTTCTCCAATAAAATGAATTATAGTATTTATAATAAAAGATATTATTAAAATAAATAAAGTAATATTTACAGTATGTTTTATACTTGATTTAAATATTCCGTTATGATCACATTGACAATGTTCTTCCTCACACAAATCAACTATTTTTTCATCTTCATCTATACCTTTATTCTTTATACGTATAAAGAAATCAATTAGAACTCCTGCTATAATTCCTATAATTAATTTAATAGTAAGAATCTTTATAATTGTCATAAATGGTACTTGTTCTGAAATTAAGATCGGTAACATTTCATCTGATGTTGACAAATAAACTGATATCAAGCTTCCTAATGTTATTACTCTTGCTGCATAAAGATTTGTTGCTGATGCAGAGAATCCACATTGAGGGATAATCCCTAAAAAACTTCCCCATACTGTTCCCCATTTTCCAGCCTTTTTTATGCTTTTTTTAGCTTTGTCACTAGTTTTATGCTCTATATATTCCATTAATAAATATGTGATAAATAAAAAAGGTATCAACTTTATTACATCAATTATCGTTTCTTTAATAATTTCAAACATTATTATTCTCCTAAATTAAATTCACATTATTTTACCATATTTTATAATAAAAGTAAAGTATTAAAGCCAGCTCATAATGAGCTGGCTAATTAAAATTTAGAAAGTTTTAGTATTAAACCTTTCAACAATTTCGGATAAAACAATACTATTTTCATACGGAAAGTTATTTTTGTCTATTACTCTCTTTGCTGCAATTCGGTATGTCTCACAATTTTTATCAGACATTGATTCTCCACATTTAAAGTAACCTAAATTCAAAATATTAAACCTATGTTTCTTTGATACTTCTTTATCAACCATAATGAATACTACCGTATCTTCTAATTCAATACTTTTTATTTGAATTCCTAGATTCTTTTCAATACGTTCTTTACCTTCTTTTTCTAACAATGCCCTACATTCACTATTTTCGATTACTTTACCGTCATAAACCATATGAAGTATCTTCATTGTTTCTCCTCCAAGAATTTTATAATAAAATTATATCACTGTTTACATAAATAGTCAAGTGTGTTTATCTATTACAATTACATCTTCTTATATTATTAAAATTATTAATTGTAGAAACATCATTATTTCTATTTTCTTCTCTTTCTCTTCTGTTTTTATCAATAAGCATAGTAATATATGCTGAAACAAATGATATTATAGTATAAATAATTCCTGCAATTAAAAAATTTATGTTCATTGTTGCAAATGAAATTATTAAAAATGTAGAAAATATAATTCCTGCAACTAAAAAAGGACATCTTAGTAATTTTTGCAAAGCTATCGAATATATAACAATAGCAAAAGGTATAGCAAAAAATATAAGTAAATTCATCATAACTGTTTCTTCCTTTCTGTTTTTTACTATATTATATGAACTATACCTCTTTTTTGCTAATATTCAACTTTCATTAAATATAAACCGTATGGTGGTAATGTTTTACCTGCTAATTCTCTTTTTTGTTGCTTTATTATATTTTTTATTTCTATTGGTTCGATTTTACCCAATCCGACATCTACTAATGTTCCTGAAATAATTCTGACCATATTGTACAAGAAACCATTTCCTGTTAATTCTATGAATATTTTTTTATTTGACATTTTTTTAACTTCTGCCTTATAAATTGTTCTTACACTATTTTTACCACTAGTTCCACTCGCTTTAAATGCTTTAAAATCATGTTCTCCCTCGAAATATTTTGCCGCTTCTTGCATCTTTTCTACATCTAAATTCATAGGTATATGAGTTTCTAAATTTCTATAAATAGCAGTTCCATATTCTGAGTTATTTATAACATATCTATATGTCTTTTGTTTACACGAAAGCCTACTATGAAATTTTTCATCTACCTCTTCAGCCTTTAAAATACGTATAGATTTTTTTAAATTTGTATTTATTGCAATTGCCATTTTATCTATTGGAACTTGTGAATTAGTTTTAAAATTCGCAACTTGTCCTAGGGCATGTACTCCAGCATCAGTTCTTCCTGAAGCATTTAAATCAACATTCTCTTTTGTTACAGCTTCAATTGCCTTTTCAATTGTTCCTTGAATGTTTAGTTTATTAGGCTGTTTCTGCCATCCGATTAAATTCTTTTCCATCATATTCTATTGTTAATTTAATGTTTCTCATATATTTTCTCCTATAAAAAATCAGCTCTTTTGGGAGCTGATTATTTATTTTTATTTATTCTTTTAAAATTTTGTTTTATTTTATTCATTCTAGATTTTTGCATATTTCTATTTGCAAATCTTTTAGTAACAACATTATTAATTAGTATTTTCTTTAATACATCTTCTCTGACATCTGCAATTAATGTTCCATCTTTTGCTACAGAAACTTTTCCAGTTTCTTCTGAAACAACAACTACAATGCTATCAGATTCTCTTGACATTCCAACAGCTGCTCTGTGTCTTGTTCCTAATTCTTTTGCTATATTTTTATCATCAGCTAACGGTAATACGCAAGCTGCAGCAGCAATTTTATTATTACTTATTACAACTGCACCATCATGTAAAGGTGTGTTTGGTACAAATATATTAACCAATAATTGTGGTGACACTTCTGAATTTATCTCAATACCTTTTGCTATAATATCTTGAATCTTAATATCACGCTCTATTACTATTAATGCTCCTGTTTTTTGTTTTGCAAGTTCCATTGTAGCTATTACTATTTTATAAACATCTTCTTTTGTTTTTGTTTCTAAATCTTTAGTTATACCAAAAAATTTAGTAAATTTATTTGTTCCAAGTTGTTCTAGTCCTCTTCTTAATTCTGGTTGAAAAATTACTAAAATAGCAATAACTCCAAAATTCATAATTGACGAAAGTATTGAATTAAGTATTTTTAAGTTTAGTAAATCACTTAACCAAGTTGCAATTATCAATAATATAATACCTTTTATTAGTTGCCATGCTCTAGATTCTCTTACTATCTTAAAACAATAATATGCTAATAACCCAACAATAACTAAATCAAATATAAAACTTATACATTGATATGGATGCTCTTGCAAGTTTTTCAAATAAGCTAATATATTTTCGTTATAAAATTTTTGCAAATTAATTCCAAATTCTACTCCCATATATTTCTCCTAAATTTTATTTAATTATTGAATATATTAAAGTTGTTCCAACTGCAAATACCATCATTAATGCTAACAATGATGCTATTATTCTTACAAATATTCTACCTCTGTCTTGTTTAGCTTGTTCTTTACTTTTTTTCATTATATTCTCATTCCTTTCTTTAGAAATATTTATCAACTCTATCATATATATTATATCACATTTATGCAATTTTTCAATAATTTTGTTTATTTTATTATTTCTATAATTGCTGGCATTTCTTCTTTAAATTTTTCTTCTATTATTATAGTTTGCTCCAATTTTTCTTTTACCTCATTAAGTTTTTCTTTATTATTTGCATATATTTCTGCTAAAACATCTCCATTACCAACTTTATTTCCAACTTTTTTATTTACTATAATTCCTACTGAATTGTCTATCTCATCTTCTTTTTTTATTCTCCCTGCACCTAAATAGCAAGCTAATTCTCCTATTTGTTGTGCATTCATACTTTGAATATATCCATTTTTTGTTGCTATTACTTTTTCTATATACTTAGATTTTTCAAATTTATCAATATCTTCTATATATGAAATATCTCCATATTGGTTTTCAATCATTTCTACAAACTTTTTATATGCTTTTCCGTTTTGTATATTTTCTAGTATTTTTTCTTTATTTTTTTCGTCATTTTCACCTCTTCCTGATAATTTCATCATATTGTTTGCAAGCTCAAAAACAACTTCTTTTAAATCATCTGGCATATTTCCTTTCAAAAAGTTTATAGCTTCTATTACCTCAAGACTATTTCCTACTGCATAACCTACTGGCTCATCCATATTCGTTAAAACACAAATAGTTTCTCTATTTGCTAGTTTTCCAATTCTTATCATTTGATTAGCTAACTTTCTTGCATCTTCTATTGTTTTCATAAAAGCTCCTGAACCAACTGTTACATCTAATACAATTTTATTTGCTCCACTTGCTATTTTCTTACTCATTATACTAGAAGCAATTAATGGTATACTTTCTACACAAGAAATACTATCTCTTAGAGCATAAATTTTTTTATCGGCAGGTGCTAAATTAAGAGTTTGAGATATCATGCTAACTCCTATTTTTTTTACATTTCCTATAAATTCATCCATAGGTATATCTGTTCTATATCCTGGTATTGATTGAAGTTTGTCTACTGTTCCTCCTGTAAATCCTAATCCTCTTCCTGACATTTTAGCAACTTTTATCCCTAAAGATGCAATTAATGGACATAAAATTAATGATACCTTATCTCCTACTCCACCTGTTGAATGTTTGTCTACTATTATCTCATTTAACATTGTTAAATCTAATATTTCTCCTGAATTTGCCATTTCTAAAGTTAAATCTGTTATTTCCCTATCATTCATTCCATTCAAAAATATTGCCATTACTAAGGCTGCAGCTTGATAATCTGCAATTTCTCCTTTTGTATACCCTTCAATAAAATAATGTATTTCTTCTTTTGTTAATTCTTCATCATCTCTCTTTTTAGCTATTATCTCTAAAATATTCATATAAACCCTCTTTCTAATTTGTAACTAAATTATTTTTTACAATATTTTTTGTAAAACTTTTTCTATGTATTGGACATAATCCATATTCTCTTATTGCTTGCATATGCATCGCTGTACCATAACCTTTGTGTTTAGCAAATCCGTATTGAGGATACACTTCATCCATTTCTCTCATTATTCTATCTCTTGTAACTTTTGCAAGTATTGATGCAGCAGAAATAGAATATACTTTTGCATCTCCTTTTATTAATGAACGGTATGGAATTCCCAAAGTATCTATTTTATTTAATGCGTCAACAAGTATTAATTCTGGCTTTACTTTCAATTCCTTTATAGATTCTGTTAAAGATTTTTTGGTAGCTTCTAATATGTTTATTTCATCAATTTCTTCTTGCCAAGATATTCCTATGCCATAACTGATAGCTTCTTCTTTTATTTTTTCAAAAAGAATTTCTCTTTTATTTTCTGATACTTTTTTAGAATCATTAACTCCTTCTATCATTGAATTTTCTGGCAAAATAACACTAGCGACAACAACAGGGCCCGCTAATGGACCCCTTCCCGCTTCATCTATACCACATATATATTTAATTTTTTCCTCTTTATGTATAGTCTTTTCTATTTCTTTTAGTGTAGTTAATCTTTTTAATTCTTTTTCTTTCATTGTATTCCTGCCTCTTTTATACTAGATAAAGTATATAATTTTTCATTATTATAGTCTACCCCTGGTAAATACATAACATCAATACTTTCTTCATTAATATCATAAAGCACAATATAATCATTTGAATTTTCACTTAAATCATATAACCACATATCATTCATATCATCTGAACTTAAAGCATATGCTTTCTGGTTATCTTTTAGCTGAACAGGTAACTTACCACTATATTCACTTCCCTTTAAACATTGACTTTTAATTGAATTTTTTTCTTCTTCTGTTTTCTCCCCTGTTCCTATTTCAAAATTAGCCTTTTCTACATATTCTTCTTCTTTGGCCTGTATTAATAATAAATTTGTTTTTATACTTGTTTGTTGTGCATCTTCTATCTCCTCAACTCCTGCATTAATCACTATTCCAGAGATAATAATTAATACAATAACAGTTAATGTTAATACTATTAGTGAAACTCCCTTTTCATTTTTATACATTCATCTCTTCCTTTCACTTTATTCTTTTTCATATTGTAACATATAAACAAATAACTTTTCAATATAAAATTACATAAAATATATATTATTTATTCACAATTTCATCACAATTTTGATATAGTATATATAATGAAATTAATATTAGGAGGTCTTAAAAATGGACAAACAAAATAAGGAACAAAATAGCTCAGGAAATTTTAAAGCAGTGAAAAAAACTTCATATTCTTCTTATGATAATAAAAAGAATAAGGAAAAAAATAGTACTTTTGGAAAAAACGTGGTTCTTCCATTTTTCAGTGGAATACTTGGTTGTGCAGTTGTCATAGGTACATGTTTTGGAGTTCCTGCAATAAGGAATAGTCTAGTAGGTAATAAATCACTTTCAACGATACCATCTAAAAATGAAAAATCAGAAAGTTCTGGTTACGTTGAACAAACTTCATTGTCAGCATATTCAGACACATCAATATATGCAGCTAATAAAATTTTACCTTCTATTGTTGGTATTTCAGTTGATTATACTGTATCTTCTGGTATTTCAATATTTTCTGGAAGACAACAAACAAGTAATGCTACAGCTACAGGTTCTGGAATTATTATAAGTGAAGATGGATATATATTAACTAACAATCATATTGTTTCAACAAATTCTTCTGATTCTTATTTTGAGGTTTCTGAAGCAACTAAAGTTACTGTTAAAGTATTTAACGATGAAACAGAATATGAAGCAAAAATTGTTGGTAAAGATGAACAAACTGACTTAGCTGTTTTAAAAATAGAAAAAAATGGTCTTACGAAAGCTGAATTTGCTGATTCAGATCTTATAAGAGTTGGAGAATTTGCTATGGCTGTCGGAAATCCATTAGGAATGGATAGTAGTATTACTTGTGGAGTTGTAAGTGCTGTTAATCGTCAAGTTACAGATTCAGATGGAAAAACATTTAACTTACTTCAAACTGATGCAGCTATAAATTCTGGTAATAGTGGTGGTGCATTAGTTAATTCAGAAGGTCAAGTAATTGGAATTAACACCTTAAAGCTTTCTGGAACTGGTATTGAAGGAATGGGATTTGCAATTCCTATTAATTCAACAGTTAATATAACTTCAGATTTAATACAATATAATAAAGTTAGAAGACCTTATATTGGAATTTCAGGTCTTGATTTAGATGAAAAAACAGCTAAAGCTAATAATCTTGTCACAGGCGTATATGTAAAATCTGTTGAAACATTCTCAGCAGCAGAAAAGGCTTCAATTAAACCTGGCGATGTAATTATAGAAGCTGAAGGAAAACAAATAACTTCAATGAAAGAATTAAATGAAGTTAAAAATTCTAAACAAATCGGTGAAGAGATGCATTTAAAAGTAAATAGAGACGGTGAAGAAATAGATATAACTTTAAAATTAGGAGAACAACCTTAGTTATTTCACTTATAGTTCACACAATGGACAAAATATATTGTTATATTATAAACATAGTCAGTAGCAAATACTGATTTAAATTAAAAAACATCCCCTTTTATTTTCAAAAAAAGAGAAGCTTTAAAGCTTCTCTTTTTTGTTTCTATTAAATTACTACTATATCCATTTCACTTGTATATTGCTCATTACCATAAGGGTAAATTATATATATTGTATTGCTAGAATAATAAAATTGTTCAGATTTTTCTATTTTATACATACTATCTGACGAATTTCTATTGTATACTGAATAGCCTACTTCCTTAAATCCTTCTACTCTTTCTTGTGCCTTTTCTATTTCCTTTTTTATATTTTCACTAATTGTATTTTCATCTAAATTTTTTCTCGCCAATAATTCTGATAAACTTATTTTTCTATCTTCTTTTATATCATAATTATATGTTTTGACTATAGTTCTTTGAACATTATTTCCTTCTTTTAAATTAGACTTAATAGCAAGAGATAATATATTTTCATTAATACTTGCAGTATAATTCGTTGAATATTTAATATCTTTATCTTCTGTTTTTAGTACATCATCTAACTTTTTCTTAAAGGCCTGTTCTATTTCTGCATTAAACTTATTAACCACTTCACTATCAATATTAATAGTAGGTAATATAACATTTACTGCATAGCTTCCTTCTTTATCTTCTTTAATATCTATACCCGGATATATAATATCTTCCATGTTGTCTATTTTCTTTATATTAGCACTAACTGCATTTTTTTCTAAACCATTTGTAAATTTTTTATCGAACTCTGTTTTTAGGGTTTCTTTTTCATCTTCTGTTTTTATTCCTAATTCTTTTCCTTCGACCAATGTTTTATCTAATATTTCATTGATACTGGTTCCAGATGAAATTTCAAATATTATGATGCTAATTAATGATACAAAGCAAACTACTGCAGCTACTATATACATTACCTTATCTTTTACTGAAAGTTTTTCCTTTTCTGGTAATGTTACATTCATATTCTTTCACCTTTTTTTATTAATTTTATATAATTATAACATTACTTTTTTTGTTTTTCAACACCTAATTTTTAACTTATTATTCCTCTTATTTTTATAGATAAAATCTTGACTATTACATATTTTTGAAGTATCATATATATGTATATTTATGAGAAATGGAGAGACTAAAATTTATGTTATGTTCAATTTGTAAAAAGCAAACAGCAATTATTTTTTATAATAATATAGATAAAAATGGAAAGAAAACTTTAGAAGGTTATTGTTATGATTGTGCAAAAGAAAAAGGAATTAACCCTTCTGAAGTTATCGCTAAACAAAATGATATTTTATCAAAGGATAATAAAAATTTAGATAGAATGTCTAAACAATTTGAAGCAATCTTTAAAGATTTATCAGAAAATTTAAATTTAGATGATATACAAAAAATGGATGGAGCTATTACTTTTGGAATGAATGAAGACGATGTAGATTCAGATGATTCAGAACCACAAATTGCAGGAGCAGCCATTCCATTGGGTTCTATTTTTTCGAATATGTTTGGCAGTAAGCCAAATCAAAGTTCAAACCAAAATGCTGGTAGAAAAGTTAAAGTAGATAAAAAAACAAATAAAAAAACATCTAAAAAGAAAAAACATCTTGATACATTTGGAACTAATTTAACTGCAAAAGCAAAAAATAATGAGCTTGATAGAGTTATTGGTAGAGAAAGAGAAATTCAAAGAATTGTACAAATTTTAAATAGACGTTCTAAAAATAATCCTTGTCTTATTGGTGAACCAGGTGTTGGTAAAACAGCAATTGCTCAGGGATTAGCTATACGTATAGCTAATAAAAAAGTACCTGCTAAATTATTAAATAAAGAAGTATATCTATTAGATATGACTTCTGTTCTTGCTGGTACTCAATTTAGAGGTCAATTTGAATCTAGAATGAAGGGGATTATTGACGAATGCATTCATTATGGAAATATAATTCTTGTAATAGATGAAATTCACAATATAATTGGAGCTGGTGATGGAGAGCATTCTATGAATGCTGCAAATATTCTAAAGCCTGCCCTTTCTAATGGAGATATTCAACTAATAGGTACAACAACTTTAAAAGAGTATAGAAAATACATTGAAAAAGATTCTGCTTTGGAAAGACGTTTCCAACAAGTTCTTGTTGAAGAACCAAATGTTGAAGATACAATTAGCATTTTATCTGGGATAAAAAACTATTATGAAGAATATCATAAAGTAAAAATATCTACAGATATAATCAGACAAACAGTAATAATGTCAGAAAAATACATTCATGATCGTTTCTTACCTGATAAAGCTATTGATATACTTGATGAAGCATGTTCAAAAATCAATTTAGAAAATAAGGATTTATATGAATTAGAAATGCTTAAACAAGAATTGAAAATAGTCCAAGAAGAAAAAGAAGAAGTTGTAGCTGCCGATTCAACTGAAGACTATCAAAAGGCAGCTGATTTAAAAACAAAAGAATGCCAATTAACGGAAGCTATATCTTCACTAAATTCAAAAATGCAACTAAAAAGCCTCACTATTCAAGATATAGCAAATGTTATAGAAAGTTGGACAAAAATTCCAGTAAAAAAAATAACTGAAGCTGAAACTCAAAAACTTCTTAATCTAGAATCAAATCTTCATAAAAGAGTTATTGGTCAAGATGATGCAATTAACGCTGTTTCAAGAGCAATTAGAAGAAATCGTGCTGGACTACAATCAACAAAACGTCCACCATCATTTATTTTTGTTGGTCCTACAGGTGTTGGTAAAACAGAGCTTGCTAAAACATTAGCATTTGAAATGTTTGGATCTGAAAATTCTATTATTAGGATTGATATGTCAGAATATATGGAAAGTCACTCTACTTCAAAATTAATTGGGGCCCCTCCAGGTTATGTTGGATATGATGATGCAGGCCAATTAACTGAAAAAGTAAAAAGAAAGCCATATTCTATTATACTTTTAGACGAAATTGAAAAAGCTCATCCTGATGTTTTCAATATATTGTTACAAGTATTAGATGATGGAAAATTAACAGATTCTCAAGGTAATTCTGTAAGTTTCTCAAATACTATAATAATAATGACATCTAATGCAGGCTCTAATTTAAATACAAACTCAATAGGTTTTGGGAACGAAGGAATTGTTAGTAAAAACAAAATTCAAGATAGCTTAAAAGAAACATTTAGACCTGAATTTTTAAATAGAGTTGATGAAATAGTTGTATTTGATTCTTTGACTGAAGAACAATTATTACAAATTGTTGATTTAATGTTAAAAGATACTATAAAAGCATTAGCTGATAAAGATATGAAAATATCAGTTTCAAATGAAGCTAAAAAATATATACTATCAAAAGGTACTGATTTAAAATTTGGTGCAAGACCTTTAAGAAGAGCTATCCAAAGATTTATTGAAGATGAAATATCTGAAAAAATATTAAGAAATGAAGTTACCAATGGACAGACTATATACATCAATGTAGATAATGATCATCTAACTTTTGATGTAAATTAATGGAGGATTTTATGTTAAAATATGTACCAAACACATTAACAATTATTAGATTTATATTAATACCATTCATATTATTCAGTTTATTCCATGGATACTATACACTAACTTTTATTCTTGTTGTACTATCTGCTTTTACTGATGTTGCAGATGGAATAATTGCAAGAAAATATAACTTAATATCAAATTTTGGAAAACTGATGGATCCTTTAGCTGATAAATTAACATTAGTTTCTATATTAACCGCCTTAGTTATATTACATGTTATACCAATATGGATTCTTATAATCGTACTTTTAAAAGAATCTACTATGGTAGCTGGAGCATCATTTCTGTATGGAAAAGATGTTGTTGTCTACAGTAGATGGTATGGAAAACTAGCAACTGTTTTATTTTACTTAGCAATTGCTTTATCTATACTTTTAAAAGGGTCTTTTCTTCCAGATTCGTGGAGTTTTATTGACTTGATTTTTTATTGTATAGCCTTAGCAATGACTGTTATAGCTCTTATATTATATATACATGATTTATCAATTTATGGTGTTATTAATAAAGAAGATTTAAAAAAAGATGTACAAGATGTTTCAATTAAAAAGAAGGATCATAAAAATAAGTAAAATTCTTATCTTTAAGACAATAAAATGCTGTTGTTATTTTTTACAACAGCATTTTTTATATACTTATTCAAAATCTTCAATTAATTGATTTAAACTTTCTTCACCAGTTGTAATTATTCCACTCTTTAAACTTTTTTTATCTTCTTCAGCTAAATAATCCACAGCTATATCTGTTATATCATATAATTCTTCTTCCCCATTTTCTTTAATCTTATAGATTGCTATTACACCATCTAATTCTTTTAATTTATATTTTTCTTGATCTTCTTTTTCATAATTTGAATTAACTTGTAAAACTTCATTTTCTATTTCTTCATTCATACCTTCCCATTCATCCGTACAATCATCATAAATTTCTTCATTAGATTTAGAATAACCTAATGCTATATTATCCTGAACAAAGTTATCTTTACTTGCATATTGTTTTTTTTGAAATATATTTCCTCCTATAATAATTCCAGATAATATTAAAATTATTAAAATCATTGTTAATATTATTTTATTCACTTTGCTTAACCTCCATATAAACATCTAATATTAGTATTATCATTTTTGTAAAAATTATACAATATGCATTATTCTATACATCTATTAACTTTCATTATATTTCCATTATTACCTACCATAATACTTATTTCTCCATCTTCATCTGTTCTATAAATATTTACGGATTTTTCTTGTAACCTTTGTATTATTTGTTTATTTGGATGTCCAAAATTATTGTTTTCTCCAACCCCAATTAATGCTATTCGTGGAGATACTTCATTTAAAAAATTTATAGTCGTTGAAGTTTTTGAACCGATGATGTGCTACCTTCAATATATCTGCTTTTAAATTAATATTTTTACTTAATAGTAATTCTTCTGCTTCTTTTTCAATATCACCTGTAAATAAACATGAAAACTTATTATAAATTAACTTAGCAACTATTGCATTATTATTTAATGGATTTTCTGATATTGGATTTTTATCAGGCCATAATATTTTAAAGTAACAATTTTTCTCAATTTGAATAATATCACCTTTTTTTACAACATTTACTTTTATATTCTTTTCATTAACAATTTTTAAAAATCTTTTGTAATTTTCTGAATCTTCAGCTTGTTTTGCAATAATAACTTCTCCTACATTTATTTCTTCTAATATTGTAAATAATCCTCCGTATGTGGTCTAAATCCATATGGCTTATCATTATATAATCAAGTTTGTTATATCCATGATTTAAAATATATGGTAAAACAATAGATCTTCCAACATCAAATTTACTGTTATAACTTCCTCCTCCATCTATTAGTATCGTTTTATTGTTTGGCGTAGTTATAAAGGTCGAATCACCTTGACCAACATCTATAAAGTTTATCTTTAGTTTTTGGGGAATTAAATTTATTAGAATAAAACTTAAAAATAAACATAAAATAAAAATTAATTTTATTTCTTTATTTATTTTTCTAAAATTAAATTTAAATAATGCAATCAAATTTAAAATTCTTTTTTCAGACATATTTTTATTTAACTTCTTTTTTAAACTTATTATATAAAAAATAATGAAAATAAAAATATAATAAATTATTATTTGAAAAAAATTTGGCCTAGATAAATAAATTTTTGAACCAACTAAAAACTGTGGTATTTTAGATATTTCAATTAGTATTCTTATTCCAAACTCTAATAGTTTTAAGATAATTCTAGAATTTAATATTGTATATAATATTCCAATAATAAATACTGGACCTATTATAATACTTATAAAAAAATTCGTAATAATAAAATAAGTACTAAATAAATTAAAATGAAAAACTGATATTGGTAAAATAAATATTTGTACTGATAATGTAACTGAAATTATCTCCGCTGATATTTCTGCTAATCTTTTTAATATTTTTGGAATCTTATATTTAATTTTTTGATTTCTTACCTTTATTTTTTTTAATAAGAATAATATATTTTTTCTAAATATAATAATTCCGAGTGTTCCAGCATATGAAATTTGTAAACCTACATCTATTATTAAATATGGATTTATCAATAACATTACTAACAATGAAAAGCTCATATTTGTATAGACATCATTTTTTCTATAAACTACACTTGACATTAACATTAATATACCCATTATTCCAGCTCTCGTAATTGATGAAGATAGCCCTACAATTAACATATAAATAATAATAACCATACATGTTATTATATTTGCCATTCTTTTACCAAAAATAGTTTTTAAAAAAAATACACATCCAATTATTAAATACGATATATGCATACCAGAAACAGCTAAAATATGAGCCATATTTGCCTCTCTAAACTGTTCTTCCATTTCACTATCCATATATGATGTATCTCCTAAGACTAATCCTAAATAAATACTCTTTATATCATTATCTTCTATTTGGTTACTGTTATCTTTTATTCGCTTTTGTATATTATCTATCTTTTTTAATATAGAGTTGCTTTTACTTTTTATTTCTACTTTTTGAGCTTTAATTATACCATAAATAGATTTAGTTTTAAGGTAATTAGAATAGTCAAATCCCTCTGTATTTCGCTTCGTAGATGGTTTTTCATATTTACCTTTAATTTCTATTATCTCTCCATATTCAAGTAAAGTATTTTTGCTTACATAACAAAGAAATTTTTTGCCTCTTATCTTCACTTTATATACATCATTATACTCCTTTTCAACTCTACTACTAACTACTTCACCTATTTCATTAATTTCATCAAATTCATTGTATACTTTCTCATATGAATTAATGTGAAAATAAATATTTACAAATCCTAATAGTGAAGTAATAATAATTAAAATTATTACTTTAAAATTTATAATTAATTTTAAATATCTCAAATACCTTTTTACTGATTTAAAAGATATTTTTAATGATGATATAGTTACAACTAATATAAGAACAATACTTAATATCACAATAAATATTTCTGGATATATTTTTGTTCTATTTACAATAAAAAAAGGAACTATACTTTGAAAAAAGTATAGCCCCATAATTATTCCTAATATATATCCTATAGTTGCAACTAATATTGGCCTTGTTAACAATATTTGTTGCCTCCTACTAAATTAATATAATTTATAATTCTAATTATAATAATCTTCTTGCACATTTATAATTTCCTGCTGCTCTATTTATTGATGTTATAGATACCGTTTTACCTGGTCTTGGTGCATGAATTACATTTCCTCCACCAACATATATCGCAACATGCCCACTATATACTACTAAATCTCCTATTGCTAATTGACTTTTATCAACAGCAACACCAAAACTTGCTTGTGCACCTGAAGAATGTGGTAAATTTATACCAAATTGTCTATATATATAAGATGTAAATCCTGAGCAATCAAATGAATCTGGTCCAGATCCTCCATATTTATAAGGTTTTCCTATAAATTGTCTTGCATATTCAACAACGGCTTCTCCATTACTTGATGCAGGAGGTACTATCTCCTTTGTTGCAGTTTCTTTTGATGAATTATCTACTTCTTTTGCAGTTCTTGCCTTGGTTTTTCCTCTTGACGTAGCTTCTTCTTCAGCCTTATTACTTCCTAAATATTGTGTAGAGATGTATCCTACAACATCGTTTATTCTACATTTACTCCATTCACCATCTTCTGCTAATACATCTATTTGAGTATTCTGTTCCAATTTTTGTAATATTTCAGAATTAGTATTTGGTTCCTTTCTAAGATTAACTTTTGTTTGTGTATAACTTGTTTTTATAGCTTGTGCAGTTTTGTCAGCTTCAGCTTGAGCTGCTTCTTGCTCTGCAATTTTTTGTGCTTCTTCTTCGTTCTTTTTATCTTGACTTTTTATTTTTTCTAATCTTATCCAACCTTGTGCTGTTTTATTTTCTTTTTGAACATTTATATATGCCCAATTATTTATAATTTTAGTAACTTCTACTTCTTGCCCACCTTCTATTTCTACTAGTTCTTTAGCATTAATAAGTGGAATTAGTTTAATTTTAACATTTTCTAATAAATAATATTTTCCTAATTGTGCATTTTCCTCTTTGTTATCACTATTTTGTTTTTCAGCTTTCTCTTGTTGATCCTCATTATTTTGTGCTTCAGTTTTTTCTTCATCTTTTTCTTCAGTCTCACTGATATTTAATAACTCTGTTTTTAAATATCCTTCTGCATCGTTATGTTTAACTTTGCACCATTCTCCTGAATTTTCTAAAACTTCAACTTCTTCATTTTCAGGTAACTGCACTATTATAGAAGCATCTGAAGAAGCACTTTCCCTAAGGTTGGCTGTTTTTACTCTGACTTTTGCTGTATTTGCAGCTAAACTCATATTTAAGAACATAAGGCATATAAATGCTAAAATAGTTAATGTCAAAATGCTCTTAATATTCATTTTACTATTCATTTCTTTCTCCTTTTTCTTTGAAATTTTTTCCATTATTCAAGGCAAATAGTATTATATAATATAATATAATTTTTGTCAAATTTTTGTAACAAGTCAGTGCAAACCTTACGGAATAAAGGGATACAACTAGTGTATCCCTTTATAATTAAATGTTACTTTCTACCATTGGCAACAGTTGTTTTTTTCTTGAAACTACTCCTTCTAAAAACACTTTATTATCTTCTAAATGGTGAGATTTTTCTATAACATCTTTTCTATTTCCTAATACAATTAATTCAGAATTACTGTTTAATATATCTGTTATTGCTAAAATACAAACATCTAAATTATTTTTAGTTATCTCATTTTCCATTGCTTCTTTAAGTTTTTCTTCTCTTTTTAATACTTCATCAATACTAACTGTATTAACTTGTGCTATAACACATTTAACTCCATCTTTTTCAAATTTCTTAGCATCTAAATTTAATAATTCTTCCTCTGAAAAATCATCTAAATCTGTTCCTGCTTTTAACATTTCTAAACCATATTCATTAACATCAACTTCTGCTATTTTAGTTAACTCTTCTAAAGCTTTTTTATCATATTCAGTTGTTGTTGGTGATTTTAATAGTAATGTATCTGATATAATAGCACTAGCCATTAGTGTAGCTTCTTTCTTTTCTATTTCTATACCATTTGCTTTGAATTCTCCATAAAGAATTGTAGAAGTACATCCATATGGCTTTGCTGTATAATATAACGGTTCAGCTGTTTCAAAGTTACATATTCTATGATGATCTACAACTTCTAAAACTTTTGCTTTATCTATCCCTTCTACGCTTTGATTAAATTCATTATGATCTACTAATATTACTTCTTGTCCTTCTTCTACCTTTTTAAGTAAATCTGGAGCTTCAATATTTAAATAATTTAAAACATATCCGTGTCTCTTTATTAACATTTCCTAATCTCATTGCTTGAGCTTTTTTGTTTCCTTGTTTTTCATTTAAAATTTCTTTTACTATTGCTGAACATATTGTATCTGTATCTGGATTTTTATGTCCAAAAATTAATACTTCTTTACTCATTTTATTTCTTCCTTTCTATTTTTATTCATCATGTAATTCAAACAAATCTTTTCCTTCACCGCAAACTGGACATACCCAATCATCTGGTAAATCATCAAATAAAGTTCCCGGTTTTATCCCTGCTTTTTCATTTCCGAATTTTGGATTATAAATATATTTGCATTCCACACATTCAAATCTTGCTGCTGTTCCTTTTTGTCTTATAAAGTTTTTATATCCTAAAGCTATTGCTACCATTACCATTAATAAAAATGATAATGCTTTCCAAATTCCACTATCAAATAAAATAATTGCAAATAATCCAAATGAAGCACTTATTCCATATAAAATTAACACCGCTTGTTTATGACTAAATCCTAATTTTACAACTCTATGATGCAAATGCCCTTTATCAGGCTTAAATACGGCTTTAATTGATTTTCCTTTTATTAGCCTTCTAACAATAGCCCAAGCTGTATCAAATATTGGTAATCCCAAAACTATTAATGGAAGTACTATCACTACTGCTGTATATGTTTTTGCAACTCCTAAAATAGAAATAATGGATATTGAAAATCCCAAAAAGTTTGAACCTGTATCTCCTATAAAAGTTTTCGCCGGTGCAAAATTAAATGGTATAAACCCTACTACTGCTCCTGTAAGAGCTGCTATTAATAATACTGCTATTGCTGGTGATCCATTTAGTACAAATATTATCAGTAAAGATATGGATGATATCGCTGTTATTCCTGATGATAAACCATCTAATCCATCAATTAGATTAATTGCATTAGTTACTCCTACTATCCATAAAATAGTTATTAAAATTTGTACTATTTCGGCTATTTCAGAAAAAGCAAAAAATCTTGTATTTATATCATCTATTCTTATGCCCGCTGAAACAACTATAATAGCTGCTAAAATTTGTCCTGCTAGTTTTACTTTAGGCTTAATTGAATTTATATCATCAATAATACATGTTATTGATAAAACTATTGTTCCAAAGAAAAAGCCTAAAAGTTTTCGGCCATATTCATCACCATCAAATAAATTTATAGTACCTTCTATATTCATAACAATTATCATATATATAACTGCTACAAGGAACCCTAATATTACAGCTGGTCCACCAAACCTTGGTATTGCTTTTTTGTGCATTCTCCTTTTATCTTTTGGTATATCTACTGCGCCTATTTTTCGTGCAATTTTTATAGTATATGGTGTAGCCATAAATGCTACTATAAATGCGAGTAAAAAGGCAATTGCTATATCTCCCCACATAATATACCTCCATCAGTTATTTCATATTTTTTGCTTCTATTTCTTCTATTATTTTTACCCTATCTCCATGTCTTCCAGCTTCAAAATCTGTTGCAATCCATACTCTTATTATACTAACCGCTTCACTAACTGACATATAATCTGCACCTAATGCTAAAACATTTGAGTTATTATGCATTCTTGAAAGTCTTGCCTTCTCTTCTGATTCGCAATTAGCACATCTAATTCCCTTAAATTTATTTGCTGTTATATCCATTCCTACCCCTGAACGACATATTAAAATTCCTCTATCACATTCTGTACTTTGAACTTTCTCTGCTACTACAGTTGCTATATCAGGATAATCCACTGGATTTTCATTTTCACATCCACAATCTATATACTCTATATCGTTTTCATCCAAATATCTTTTTATTTCTTCCTTCAATTTGTAACCTCCATGGTCACTTCCAATTGCTATCATACGTATTCCTCCTATATTTTTTATCATTCCCAATATATCACAACTTTGACATTTTTACAATGTTTTTACTTCATTTACTTGCAAAATCTTTGAAAATATGTTAAAATAGCATATGTTAGATTAATTATATACATAAGGAGGTGCAAAGTCAGATATGCCAAACATTAAGTCAGCTAAAAAAAGAGTTAAAGTAATAGAAAAGAAAACATTAAGAAATAATATGATTAAATCAGCTTATAAAACAACTATTAAAAAATTCGAACAAGCAATTGAAGATAAAAAAATGGATGAGGCAAAAGCATTATTTTCAGAAGCTACTAAGAAAATTGATCAAGCTTGTAGCAAAGGTGTTATCGTTAAAAATACAGCAGCTAGAAAAAAATCTGCTTTATCTAAAAAACTAAATGTAGCTATGAACTAAAAAATAAAGATTATGCATAGTTTTTATTATTAAAGTGTCTAAATGGCACTTTTTTTGTTACCTTATATTTCCATTGTTTTTGAATGTGGAGCATGTTATTATTAATATAACGAACAAATGATAATGGAGGTAATTTTATGATAAATAACTTTATTTCTATGATTAAAAATACTTTTTATAATCTAGATAAAACAGCTTTACATATTTTAAAATTAGGTTTAAAATTCTGCTTTATTCTATGCATAATTTCTATTTTTGTACTTTTATCATATCATTTTATTAGTTTGAACCTAATTCTTTTTGAAATAGGATTATCACTTTTCAAATTCAGTTTAATATTTGCAATCGAATTTATAATTTGTGCAATTGCTGCAGATAAAATAAAAAAACAATTAATTTAAAAAATAAAATAGTTAATTTTTTTAGTGTATTACTTTTGCTATCATGCATAGCTTCATATTACACATCATTTTTAAAATTAACTATTTTATTTTTATATTTTCTATTTATTAAGTTCTTCTAAGAATAATTTGTTTAATATTTGTGGATTTGCTTTTCCTCTCGTTTCTTTCATAGCTTGTCCTACTAAAAATCCTAATGCTTTATCTTTTCCTGCTTTATAATCAGCTATAGATTTTGGATTTGCTTCTAATACTTTCATTACTACTTCTTTTATAGCTCCTTCATCAGATATTTGTATCCATCCTTTTTCTTTGATTATTTTTTCAGGGTCTCTTGGATTTTCAAATAATTCTGTAAGTACTTTTTTACCTATACTAGAGCTAATTGTACCTTTGTCTATTAAAATTACTAATTTACCTAATTGCTCAGCATTAAATGGTATCTCATTTGGTTCCATTTCATTTTCATTTAATATTCTAGATATATCTGAAATAATCCAGTTATTAACTGCCTTAGGATTATTGCATACTTCAATAGCTTGCTCAAATAAATCAGATAAATATTTAGAAGATGTAATTAGTTTAGCATCTTTTTGAGCTAAATTATATTTTTCTAAATATCTTTGTTTTCTAACTTCAGGTAATTCTGGAAGTTGGTTTTTGATATTTTCAATATACTCATCTGTAAGTTTTATAGCTACTAAATCTGGATCTGGAAAATAACGATAGTCTTGTGCATCTTCTTTATCTCTCATTGAAAATGTTTTTCCTGAAACATCGTCCCATCTTAAAGTCTCTTGTGTTACTGTTCCTCCGTCTTCAATTAAATCAATTTGTCTATCTGCCTCATAATTTATTGCTCTTACAATACTTCTAAATGAATTCATGTTCTTCATTTCAGTACGAGTTCCAAATTCTTTTGCTCCTTTTTTTCTAACTGATACATTAACATCTGCACGTAAAGAACCTTCTTGCATCTTACAGTCAGAAACCTCTATATATTCAAATATTGATTTTAATTTTCTTAGATATTGTTCTGCTTCTTCAGCACTTCTCATATCTGGTCTTGAAACAGTTTCAATTAATGGAACTCCAGCTCTATTTAAATCAACTAAACTTCCTCCACCAAAATCATCATGATTTAATTTTCCTGCATCCTCTTCAATATGAATTCTTTCAATTTCAATTTTTTTCTTTTTTCCATCTTCTGTCTCTATTTCAACATATCCATTTTCGCATAAAGGCTTATCATATTGCGATATTTGATATGCTTTAGGTAAATCTGGATAAAAATAATTTTTTCTATCATTTTTACTATCTTTAGCAATTGTACAATTTGTTGCTAAACCTGCCTTTACCGCATATTCTACAACTTTTTCATTTAAAACTGGTAATGTTCCTGGCATTGCTGTACAAACAGGGCAAATATGAGTGTTTGGAGTTCCACCAAATTCTGTTGGACAAGAACAGAATATTTTAGTTTTTGTTGATAACTCTGCATGTACTTCAAGACCTATTACTACTTCATAATCTTCTCTTGACATTAATTTTCCTCCTTCAAATCTTTTAGGATATTGTATTTAATTCAGGTTTATATTTCTCTCTAAATTTTGTAGATTGTTCATAAGTATATGCTACATTTAATATTGTTTCTTCTTGGAATTTATTTCCTATAATTTGCATTCCTACCGGCATTCCGTTACTATCAACTCCACATGGTATTGATATTCCTGGAAGTCCTGCAATATTTACAGAAACTGTACATATATCTGATAAGTACATTGCTAATGGATCATCTACTTTTCCTCCAATATCAAATGCTACAGTTGGTGATGTTGGTGTTATAATTACATCATATTTTTCAAAAGCTTTATTAAATTCATTCATAACCAATGTACGAACTTTTTGGGCTTTTTTGTAATATGCATCATAATATCCTGATGACAATACATAAGTTCCAAGTATTATTCTTCTTTTTACTTCATCACCAAAAGCTTCACTTCTAGTTTTTTTATAAATATCCCTTAAGTTTTTAAATTCTTTAGATCTATATGTGTATCTAATACCATCAAATCTTCCTAAATTTGAACTAGCTTCAGCACAAGCTATTATATAGTAAGCTGCCAATGAATATTTCGCAACATCTAATGAAAATTCTTCTACTTCTGCTCCTAATTCTTTATATTTGTTTAAAGCTTCATCTAATTTTTCTTTTACATCTGGCTCGATTCCTTCTCCGTAAAATTCTCTTGGAACTCCTATTTTTAAACCTTTTACGTCATTTTTTAAAGCTTTAGTATAATCTTTTTTCTCTACTTTTACTGAAGTTGAATCTCTTTCATCATGTCCAGCAATCAAGTTTAATAACATTGCACTATCATAAACATCTTTAGTTACTGGCCCTATTTGGTCTAAAGATGAAGCAAATGCTACTAACCCATATCTTGATACCAATCCATATGTTGGTTTTAATCCAACTACTCCACAAAAGCTTGCAGGTTGTCTTATTGATCCACCTGTATCTGAACCTAAAGCCCATGGCACTAAATTTGCTGCAACAGCTGCTGCAGACCCACCTGAAGATCCTCCAGGTACTTTGTTTAAGTTCCATGGATTATGAGTGTTATGAAAATATGAATGTTCTGTTGATCCTCCCATTGCAAACTCATCCATGTTTAACTTTCCTAAATCTATCATGTTTTCATTATTTAACTTTTCTACAACTGTTGCATTATATGGAGCAACAAAGTTTTCAAGCATTTTTGAAGAGCAAGTCGTTTTAACACCTTTTGTACACATATTATCTTTTATTCCAATTGGAATCCCTGCAAAATCTCCCGTAATTTCGCCACTATTAACTTTTGCTTCTATTTCTTTTGCTTGATTCATTGCCTCATCAGTTAATGTAGTAACAAAGGCTTGTACATCTTTTTCATTTTTATTAATTTTATCTACATATGCTCTTGTTATTTCTGTTATTGTTAATTCTTTACTTTTTATTTTCTCTTGTAATTCATGAACTGTTAATTGTGTAATGTCCATTAATTTACCTCCTCATTATATGACAATATTAATTAATTACCTTTGGTATCTTAAACATATTATCTTCTTTACTTGGTGCATTTTGTAATAATGCTTTATTATCTTCAAATACTTTTATTTCATCTTTTCTAAAAACATTCTTTGCTTCATTTGCACCTATTGTAATATCTAAATTTTCTGTTGGCGCACTATTAATTGTTTCAGCAAAATTTAAAATTTCATCTAAATTCTTTAAGTATTTTTCTACTTCATCATCTTTAATTTCTAATCTTGCCAAATTTGCAATATGCAATATTTCCTCTTTAGATACTTGCATTACATCATCTCCTAACTATAAGTATCTCAAATTTATACGGTATTATTATATACTGTTTTAAGTAAAAAAACAACCTAATACAACTACTTTCTAAGATTTAATTATATTTTTTGTTTTACAAAACATTAAAATTTCTTGCGAGTAGTATTTAAAAGTATTATAAATCTTAATTTTACTCAAACTTTTTAACATAAAAAAAAGAACCTTATTATTTTTATAATAAAGTCCTTTTTGTTTATATTATTGTAATTCAACTGTAGCTCCAGCTTCAACGAATTTAGCTTTTAATTCTTCAGCTTCTTCTTTAGCTACATTTTCTTTAATTGTTTTAGGAGCTCCGTCAACTAAATCTTTAGCTTCTTTTAGTCCTAAACCTGTAGCATCTCTAACTACTTTAATTACTTTAATTTTTTGATCTCCTGCATTTGTTAATACAACGTTGAATTCAGATTTTTCTTCTGCTGCTCCAGCTGCTCCAGCTGCTCCGGCTGCTGGTGCTGCGGCTGCTACTGCAGATACTCCAAATTCTTCTTCTATAGCTTTTACTAAGTCAGCTAATTCTACTACTGTCATTTTTTTGATTTCTTCAATCATATCTTCTTTACTCATTTTTAATCCTCCTATTTTACTTTTTATATTTTATATTTTATATTTTTATATGTTCTTATTAAGCTTCTGCTTCTTTTTGAACTTTTACTTGATCAAGTGCAACTGCAAGTTTTGAAATATTTCCAAGCAAAGCACCTGCAAGCATTGATAATAATGTTTCTCTTGATGGTAATTTTGCTAAAGTTATAATTTCTTCAGCTGTCATTACTTTTCCATCAATAACTCCACCTTTAATCTTATAATAATCATTTTCTTTAGTGAAGTTATAAATTGCCTTAGCTGGTTCTAAATAATCTTCATTGTTAATTGCTACTGCAACTGGCCCAACTAGTTTATCCTCTAAACCTTCAATCCCAGCTTCTGCTAAAGCTCTTCTTGTTATGTTGTTTTTTATGATTCTATAATTAGTGTTTGAAGCTCTTAAGTCTCTTCTTAATTTAGTATCTGCTCCAACAGTAATTCCTCTGTATTCTGTTAGAAGAACTAGTTTAGCTGATTTGATTTCTTCTGCTAATTTTTTAACTTCTTCTTTCTTTTGATTAATTATTTTTTCGTTTGCCATTTTTTCACCTCCCAATAGGTTTGTTTGTATATTTTATAAAATTATAAACAAAAAAGTCTTTACACCCACCTAAGGATACAAAGACTTTATTATCATCTCTTGTTTCCTCGGTAGGACTTCTTTTTTTGCCTACTGTCTTCGGACTCATATTAAATTTATCTTATTTTTGGTTAATATATATTCCAGGTCCCATTGTTGTTGATATTGCAATACTCTTAATGTATTGTCCCTTTGCAGCTGCTGGTCTTGCTTTTATAATAGCATTAATGATTGTTTCATAATTTTCTTGTAATTTTTTAGCTCCAAAAGATACTTTACCGAAACCTAAGTGAATAATATTTGTTTTATCTAATCTATATTCAACTTTACCAGATTTAATTTCTTCAATAGCTTTAGTTACATCCATTGTAACAGTTCCTGATTTAGGGTTTGGCATTAATCCTTTTGGTCCTAATACTTTACCTAATCTACCTACAACACCCATCATATCTGGAGTTGCAACTACTACATCATAATCAAACCAGTTATCATTTTGAATTTTAGGTATTAATTCTTCAGCACCAACATAATCTGCTCCAGCTTTTTCAGCTTCTTCAGCTTTTGGTCCTTTAGCAAATACTAATACCTTTTGTGTTTTACCTGTTCCGTTTGGTAACACAACTGTTCCTCTAACTTGTTGATCAGCATGTTTTGAGTCAACACCTAATTTTACATGTAATTCTAGTGTTTCATCAAATTTTGGTTTTGGCATTTTTTCAACAATTTTTAATGCTTCTGCTATTTCATATTCTTTCTTACTGTCTACTAATTTCTCAGCTTCTGCATATCTTTTTCCTGTTTTACTCATTTTTTACCTCCTTTGGTTCTAACGAGCTATTCGCTCTCCCAATTAAAATATATTTTTAAAATTTTATAAACTATTCTTCAATAGTAACACCCATTGATCTTGCAGTTCCTTCAACCATTTTCATAGCTGTTTCAATTGATGCTGCATTCAAATCTGGCATTTTTTGTTCAGCAATTTCTTTAACTTGAGCTTTAGTTAATTTAGCAACTTTTTCTCTATTTGGAACTCCTGAACCTTTTTGAATGTTAGCAGCTTTTCTTATTAATACTGCCATAGGTGGTTCTTTTGTTATAAAAGTAAATGATTTATCTTTGTTGTTTACTGTTATAACTACTGGTATTTTTAATCCACCCATTTTAGCTGTTCTATCATTAAATTCTTTAACAAATTGCATGATATTAACTCCACTAGATCCTAAAGCTGGTCCAACTGGTGGAGCTGGTGATGCTTTTCCTGCTTCTATTTGTAATTTGATAATAGTTACTTCACTATCTGCCATTTTACTGGCACCTCCTTTTTTGCTTTCCTAATTATTTTAATTTTTGTACTTGCGAAAATTCTAATTCTACCGGTGTTTCTCTACCAAACATTGATACTAAAACTTTCACTCTATGTTTTTCTTTGTTAATTTCTTGAACTGTTCCAACAAATCCTTCAAATGATCCATTTGTAATTTGAACTTGTTCATTTACTTCATAATCTACATTAATTGGTACATTTTCAAATCCCATATTACGTATTTCTTCTTCAGTCAATGGTATTGGATCTGTTCCTGAACCAACAAAACCTGTAACACCTCTTGTATTTCTAACAATATACCATGATTCTTCTGTTACAATCATCTTAATTAAAACATATCCTGGAAATACTTTTTTTAGATTTGTCTTTCTCTTTCCATCTTTAATCTCTATTTGTTCTTCCATTGGAACAATTATATTAAAGAAGAAATCTTCTAACTCTCTATTTTTTATAGTCTTTTCCAAATCTGTTTTTACTTTGTTTTCATAACCAGAATAAGTATGTACAACATACCATCTAGGTATCATATCATAATCTTTTTGAGACATTTTATATAAGCCTCCCTTTTTATTTTATTCTGCAGTAGTAGTTTCACCTTCATTTGTTTCTGCATTTTCTTGAGTTGCTTCAGCATTATCTGTTGCTGGTGATTCAGCGTTATCTGTTGTTTCACCATTTACAACTGATTCATCTCCATCTACTACTTCAGTACTTCCATCTTCATTTACTTGTACTGTTGCTGATCCGTTTTGTTCTGAATTTGTTTCTTCCCCTGTAGTATTTTGGTTAGTTGTCTCCTCTGTTGCTGTTTGTGGTACTACTGCATCTCTTATTCTATTAATACCTTGTGTATTCATTAATTCAAATGCTAAATCTAATACAAATGTGATTGCAGCAATTATAATAACTATACTGATAACAGTAGCAGTATTATTTACTAATTGTTTAGGTGTTGGCCAAACTACCTTTTTTAATTCAGTTTTAAAACTTTTAAAGAATGTTTTTTTATTTTTATCATTCTTTTGATTTTTTGTTGTTTGTTTTACTTCTTTTTTATTGACTTCTTTTTTAGCCATTTTATTTCCTCCTTAAAATAGCTTATTATTTTGTTTCTTTATGTGTAGTACGTTTTTTACAGAATTTACAATATTTAACTATTTCTAATCTTTCAGTATTATTTCTTTTATTTTTTGATGTTGTATAATTTCTGTTTTTACATTCTGTACACTCTAAAGTTATATTTTCTCTTGGTCCTTTTGATGCCATTTAAATACACCTCCGTATTTTCTTTTTCCTTTTTAATTAAACGATGTGATTTGTATATGTCCGTAATAACATATACTTGCATATTTTACCATGTTTTGCTTGATATGTCAATGTTTTTTTACTATTTTCTTCTTTTTCTTTTTTTCTTTTGAACAGAATAACCAAACTTTCCAATTTTCTTTCCTAATGAATAATAATTTCCATTCGAATATGAAATTAAGTCACATTTTGAAATATCAAAAGCTCCTTTTTCATCTATATATTTTTCGTCCGCATTTATCGCTAATACTTCTGAAACAAACATATGATGAGTTCCTAATTCCTTTATTTCTTTAACTTTGCATTCAACTGAAACTGGACTTTCTTTGATCATTGGACATTTTACAAATTTTGCCTTTTCTTTATGTAGATTCATTTCTTTAAATTTGTCAACTTTTTTTCCTGTTTTTACTCCACACCAGTCTGTTGCTCGTGCTAAATTTCTTGTCGTTAAATTTATTACAAACTCTCCTTTTTCCTTGATTAAATTATATGAATATCTAGTTGGTCGAACTGATATATAAACCATTGGTGGCTTTGTATTTAAAATGCCTGTCCACGCAACTGTTATAATATTAGATTTTTCCATCGTTCCACAACTTACCATTACAGCTGGTAATGGATATAAAAAAGTTCCTGCTTTCCATGTGATTTTTGACATTTTTTATCTCCCATATTCTTTATTTGATTCGATATTGTCTTTTACTCTTTATCTAAAAAGGCAACATAACCTTCTACTAATTCTTGAATTTTATTATAATCTGTTTTTTTATTTAAAGCAAGCTTGTTCCATAAATTTCTTATAGTTACTTCTTAATGTTATAAAGTAACTATAAAAAAGCCACAAATTAATAATATTTTTTATTACTAATTTCTAGCTTTTCCGTTTTAATAAAAAATAAAAAAAATCTAGCGACAACCTATCTTCCCAGCAGGGTAACCCACAAGTATTTTCGGCACACTTAGGCTTGACTTCTGTGTTCGGAATGGGAACAGGTATTACCCTAAATGTCATCATCACTAGAAAATTGATATCTACTTTTAATTACTTTTTTTTAGCACACTCAAAAATACATAGATGAAATTCTCTTAGTTTTAGGCTCCTTTACCGAAATATATATATAC
>CANQQF010000008.1 GCA_947625985.1 uncultured Clostridia bacterium
GTGAAATTCTAATAAAGTCTGACTCTGTTAATATCCCGCTTTAATTTATCTCCATATAATTCATCCATAATTTTGTTATTTTTTTTTATTTTATTCTCTATTAATTCTCTCTCTCTTTTTTTATACAACAACATATCTATTGGTTTATTTTCCATTTTTTTGTAAGTTTCTTCTAACATAGATTTATTGACATAGCTTTTACAAATCTTTCTAATGATTTCTAATATTTTTTCTTCAAACTTATAGTAATTTATATTTCTTGTATAACACCCTCTTTTTTTATATCCAGAATCTACAATATATGGAATTTTACATTGCTCATTTTTTAATACTATTTGCATTTTCCAACCGACAATGTTTGCAGTAAATCAATCCTCGAAATAAGTAATCATATTGTTTTACAACTTTTTTTGCCCTTTCTTTATGTATTATTTGAACTTTTTCAAATACACTTTTATCAATAATTGCCTCGTGTGTATTGTTTACTCTAATATGTTTTTCTTTTTCTACTTTACGGAGTTTCTTTACTTTATATGAAACAACAGACACTTTATTTTGGACGGTATTTCCAATATAAACTTCATTTTTTAACATATTACATAATGTTGTTTCATTCCATCTGAAATTTGTTTTTTCGTCTTGAACAATACCTGTTATTCTATATCCGTATGGACTTAAAATATGATTATCATTTAAATATTTAACAATTAATTTACCTCCAGTTCCATTTGCATACATTTCAAAAATTTTTCTTACATTTCCTATAACATTTTCATCAATTACTAATTTGTTTTTGTTAGCTCGATCTTTTTTATATCCGATAAGCAGGCGTACTACATAAATATTCACCTTGCTTTTGTTTCTCTTTAAAAACACTTCTTATTTTTTTTGATATATCCTTTGCATACATATCATTCATTATAGCTTTAAATGGCGTAATATCATTATTAACCGTTTCACTATAAGTATCTATGCCATCTATTATAGAAACATATCTCACTTGATTTTCAGGAAAGTAACTTTCAATATAATATCCTGTTTTTATATAATCTCTACCAAGTCTTGATAAATCTTTTGTTATTACCATATTAATTTTATATCTTTCTATATCTGTAATCAATCTTTTAAATTGTGGTCTGTCAAATGTAGTTCCGTGATACTCCATCATCAACATATTCGTCAATAATAGTTAGGTTATTTTCTTTTACATATCTTTCAATTATTTTTCTTTGATTTCCAATACTCTCACTTTCTTGCTTATCCCCATCTTCTCTCGATAATCTTATATACATTCCAACCCTATAGTTCTTTGTTGTCAATTTAAACATATCACTCTTTCTCATCTTTATTTTTCATTTCTATAAAATCACAAAATATTTTGTAAATAACTTCATCAATAACCTGTTTTGATTTATCAAATTTACAATATATTTTTATATCATCTTTTTTCAATATATACACCTCTTAAGCATATATATTATTATTTTAAAAAATATATTCTTATATTCTAATCTTTATTTGATTTCTACTTTTAAAAGCTTTGCAATAACTTGGTTACAAAGCTTTTATATTGATTTATCATAATTATTATTTTGGAAGTTAATAAATTTCACAGGTGTGGATTTGAATTTACAATTTCCTGCGGGGTGGAACGAAGCAAAAAAAATAAAATATGCACAAGGTTTCAATAAACCTTCTCCTCGTGACTTTGTTGGATTTGGACCTCTAACAGAGCCTGAATCACTTGCAATTTATAATTATACTCTTATGCATAGTTTTGATTTAGTAGTTGCATACCATACTCAAGGGCAAGAGATTTATTGGAATTTCCAAAATATTAATCCTCCTAATGGTTTTGAAATTGGTCAAAACTTTGCAAATTTAAGCGGATATTCCCTAACTAATGTAGCATTCAACTCAAGCTTTGCTGGATACAAAGATTGGTTTATTCAAAAATATAATAAACCCGGATATACTATAGAAGCAGGATTAGGTAAAAATCCTTTACCTTTATCTCAATTTGATGAAATCTATAGAGATAATTTAGGAATACTATTATTAAAAGGTGTAGCTTAGTATATAAGCTACACCTTTTTAATATTTCTTATTTTTTCTCAAAAACACCATTTGAAGATTCTAAATATCCAGCACCAGAACCAATACCTTGATTATCCATATATCCATTATTATAGCCTGTTGTACTAGTATTTTCTTCATTTGTTGCTTTTACCAATTGTACTGAAGCGTAAGAGTTAGCTATTGCTGGCAAAGCCACTCCTGTTTTTACTTTAGATAAAGTAAATGCACCTGTATTTGTTGTATATGTTTCTCTTATCGTTCCACTTTGTGCAAATATTTTTGCTGGTATTGTATTTTCTCCATTAGGCTTTTTTATAACTGTAAGTTTATTACTAGTTGTTGAACCATCTTTATTATATTCATAATATGCAGTATTATAGTCGTTATTTGTTATCATACTTCCATTATATGCAATTATATTATTTGCATTAGTATAATATACTTTTCCTCCGGCTCCAGCTTTACCGCCATCACCACCTATGTCTTTATACCAATAGTTTGATTCCTTACTTGAAATACAGGGGGCTCCATTTTGTCCACCAATAACTGATGTTCCCTTATTTTTACTAGAATATCCTTTACCTCTTGTATAGTAGCCTCCCCCTCCAGATCCACTTGTTTCATTACTTCCTCCGCCATTACCATTTACACCATTTACAGGGTTCCCTTGTGCTCCACCGCCTGAAAATCCTCCGGCTCCATCATAATGATAACCTCCGGCCTCCACCAGCTCCGGCCTCCGCCTATTCCAGCTGCTGGATAACCTCCGGCCTCCACCTCCTGATGAGCTTACACCATTTCCGCCTGAGCCACCGTTTCCACCATAAGCATATACTTGTAAATTTCCTTCTATATTAACAACTCCACAATCATTTCCGTTCTCTCCATCTCTTGCACAATTTGTATTATTATCAGGGTTACTTCCGTCTTTAGGTGGTTGGTTTACAAACTCCATATTATGTCCGTTGCTTGCTTTTTCAGTTGAGTTTGCATCTCCTCCTTTTCCGCCATTACCACCTATACCGGCTCCGGCACCTCCACCGCCTCCGGCCTCCATAGCTAGCTGACGAATTTGTTCCATTTCCTGCATTTCCTCCATATGAGATTAAAGTTCCTCCTCCAGATAGATTTAATGTTCCTGTTGTAGGTACTTCAATCCCTGCGTAACCACCTGGACCACCTTTAGCTCCTTTAGCATTACCTTCTTCACCATCTTGTCCAAATCCAGAGTTTACTGTTGCTTTTACATTATCTCCTATATATAAATTCAAAATTGCTCCATCTAATAATTGTATTGCTGACCTGTCATACCCTTTATTGTCTATAACTATATCTGCAAGTAAATTTATAGTTATAGCATTTTTAGGATCTCCTTGTGCACTTGGAATTACAAAATTAAATTCTTCTGCCGCTATTTCGTCTAAAATTGTATATGTATCGCCTACTTTAAATTCTATTTCCTCTCCATTATCTATTCCCTCTTGTGTTATTAAATGATTTTCTCCTTCTTCTCCTAGTTGTATGTTCAACTTTTCTCCTAAATAATAAAATAATTTTTTTCTAGTTACTTCATAATATCCACCTTTATATTTTAAAATTACTTTTCCAGTCGCTATAGCATAATCATCAATAACTCTTTCCGCCTTTAATCTTTCTATATATTCTGTAAATCCATTTGACTCATCTATTGCAACATCTGTATTATATTCATTTAAAATCGACTCTAATTCTTCCCTATTTTCCGCTTCTTTCTTTTCATAAGCTGCTTCAGTTGCTTTATTTAATAGTCCTCCTTCACCTGTTAATACAGTTACTGTTATTGTTGATAAAATTAGCAACAAAGTAATACATATAATCAAAGACATAAATGTTATGCCTGAATTATTATTTAGTTCTTGCATATTTTTTTTCATTTGTTGCCTCCCCATATTTTAGTTAACAAAATTAGAGATTATTCTTCCCATTCGCCTTCAAAAACTATTTCTGCAGGACCCGTCATGTATACATGATTATCTTCTTGATTCCATTCTATTTCTAAACTTCCACCTAATAACTCTACTTTAACTATGTTATCTGTTTTTCCTGTTAAAAAACTTGCAACGCCAACTGCACATGCACCTGTTCCACAAGCCAAAGTTTCGCCTGCTCCTCTTTCCCAAACTCTCATTTTTATATTTTTTCTGTCTATTATTTCAATAAATTCCACATTAACTTTATTTGGAAAGTGGCTATCTGATTCTATTATTGGTCCATATTTTTCTATTTTAAAATTTTTGATGCTTTCTATTTCGGTAACAGCATGAGGATTACCCATAGAAACACATGAGAATGAAAATATTTTATCTATTGCTTTAATTTCTAAATTTTTAGTTGGATTTTCTTTTGAAACTACAGGAATTTTTTCAGATTCAAATATAGGCTCTCCCATATCTACTTTTACAGTTTTTACTTTTCCATTTTCCACATTAAGTTTAAGAATTTTTTCTCCTGCTAATGTTTCAATCTTAATCTCCCTTTTTTTAGTTAAACCTTTATCATATACAAACTTTCCTACACATCGTATTCCATTACCACACATCTCTGCTTCGGATCCATCACTATTAAACATTCTCATTTTAAAATCAGCTTTATCACTATTGCAGATTAAAATTATTCCATCTGAGCCAACACCAAAATGTCTACTACTCATTTTTTTAGCAAGGTTTGGTATATCTTGACTTATATGTTCTTTCATACAATTAATATAAACATAATCATTTCCTAAACCTTGCATTTTTGTAAATTTAATCATAAAGTCTATCCTTTCTTATGTTAAACTATTGCGTCATTTTTTTATAATATCTAAATATTATATAGAAAACTATCGCAATTATAATACCTACTAAAATAAAAACTATCAGGTTAATATTATCTATTCCAGATTTTGGAATATCTTTTGCAACTGGTGATGGTTCTGCACTCGGTTTTACACTTGGGCTAGTTACAGGACTTGGTGATGGACTTGGTATTGAACTTGGTGCAACAGTAGATACTGGAGCCCTTTGTAATGTACTAGCTTCTACTATTAACCTATTACTTCCATCTTCAGTTGTTGTTGATAGTGTGACTTCTTTTCCTCCACCAGTATCTCTTTGATAATATGATGTATCATCTGGTGTAGTTTCAAAAATATTATATATAGTATAAGTTTCTTTAACATCATCTAATCCTGTTATTGTAATTACATCACCTATCGCTAAATTTTTTAAATTAGAAAAAAATCTACCATCATTATAGTTTTGCCCAACAATAACTACATTTCCTACTTCATTTATTCCATTTCCATATAATTTACATACAGACGTAGCTAAAGCACTTGTTGATGCATTAGATATGATTGGATAAGATATACCTAATTTAGAAATATCTATTTGTCCAACAACTTCAAATCCTTGATAAATACTTTCTAACGCAAAAGTACTTTTTTGAAAAAAAGTTATATTCATAACTAATAATATAATGAGTATTAATATTTTCAAGCTCTTTTTCACCATTTTTCTTTCCTCTTTTCAATTCATCTTTTGTATATAAATCTTATAACAAATATTAAAGATTGTCAATACAAAAAGCTCTCCATTACTCTTTATTTTACCCACTTTTCTACATTTATAAAATAAATTCTTGAAGTTATATTTTTAATGTGCTATAATACTATCACTTATAGTACACATTAAAAAGGAGTAAGATTACTAATGGATCAAAAAACAAGACAAGAATGCTTACAAAAGATTAATGAAATACTAAAAAATATGACTAATATAAGAAAAGATTTGAAAGAAAGTAATAAAACATATTTTATTGAACTTGTTGGTACTCCTAAAAGTGGTAAAACCACTTTATTATCAAGACTAACTAATATTTTTAATAAATCAAATATTCCTATAGTTCCAAGACAAGAAACAGCTGAATATAATATACTTCCAAAAACTTCAGGTCAATATAATACTTGGATGATTATGGAATTATATAAAAACTTATGTGAAGACATGGAATGCAATCATGGTAAAATTGTTGTTTATGACAGAGGTATTTTAGACAGATTACCATGGATTAATAAATCTGCTAGAAATAATAAAACAACTGATAAAGATGCTGAAATATTTAAAAAAATGTATAATCTAACTTTATCAGATAATTACAAACCTATTGTATATAGCTTTAAAACTTCACCTGAATTAAGTGTTAAGAGAAAGGGTTCTCCAGGAGTATCGGTAAATGTAGACTCTTTAACACAATTTAATGAATGTTTGGATGAAAGTACGGATTTTTTAAAAAAGCATTCTTCAATTTATAATAATTTTGAAACTGATGGATATCAAGGCGAATTAGATAAATTTACTATTGATGTTATACATTCTATAACAGAAGACTTGTGCACATTATTATCTCAAGAGAAAGATATAAAAGAAGAAAGAGATGGTGAGCAAAAATGATGGATAGAGTAGATAAAATTAATTATTATTTAGATATTGCTGAATCAGTTACAAAAAGAGGTACTTGCTTACGAAATAATTATGGAAGCGTTATTGTAAAAAATGATGAGATTATTTCAACTGGCTATACAGGAGCTCCAAGAGGAAGAAAAAATTGCTTAGATTTAGGTTATTGTAGAAGAAAACAACATAATACTCCATCAGGAGCAGGCTTTGAACTATGTCGTTCTGTACACAGTGAACAAAACGCAATAATAAGTGCAAGCAGAAAGGACATGATAGGTTCAACTTTATTTTTAGTTGGAATAAATAAACGTACTGATGAATATATAACTGATAATAAACCTTGTACTCTATGCAAAAGAATGATTATCAACTCTGGAATAGAAAAAGTTATTATGAGGGATACCAAAACAGATTATAGAATTGAATCTGTAAAAGATTGGGTAAAACAAGATGATACATTAAAAGAAGGATTGAATTAAATTCAATCCTTTTTTATTTTTGCTACAAAAAAACCTTCATATAATTCATTTGGACAAATATTCAAAGTCCCCTGAATAGATGTTGGTAACATAGGCAATTCTTCTATTCCTTGAAATTTAATAGGAATTACTTTTGCATTAGTACCTATTAAAGCTTTTCTTATAACTTCTTCATTTTCATTAGATAATATTGAACAAGTTGAATATACTATCTCTCCTCCACTCTTCAAAATTTTTATAGCTTTCTTTAATAAAGTTAACTGTGATTTTGTAGACTTTTCAATGAGCTTTTTAGTGAAATATTTATCATTTTCTAAAGTTTTTTCACTTAAAGTTCCACTACCACTACAAGGTGCATCTAACAAAATTTTGTCAAATGAAAAAAAATCATCTATATTCCTTGAGTCTTTTTGCATAATATATACACAAGTAGCTCCTTGCTTTTTAACATTATATTTTAATCTTTCTACTCGTACAGTATTTAATTCACATGCTGTTATATTTGCTTTGTTTTTTGACAAATTTGCTAATTGTGTTGTTTTTCCTCCTGGTGCTGCAGTCATATCAAGAATATCTTCGTTTTCTCTTGGCTCTAATATTATTGGAGGTAACATTGAAGATAAACTTTGTAAATATATTTTTCCATTTTGGTATATATCTAATTTTTGAATTTCATGCTCTCTAGCATTTTTTATTATAAAAGCTTCTTTACTCCATGGTACTCTTTCATATTTAATTTTACATTCATGTAAAATTTTTTCAATTTCATCTATTGAAGCTTTTAATGTATTTACTCTAAATGTTACTACTCTTTCTTTAGAATACCCTTTAATAATTTGGTTTGCTATTTCTTCTCCATACTGACTATTTAACATTTCTATTAAAAATTTTGGTACATTCATAATATCTCCTATTTAAATTCTTTTGATAATTGTTCAAATGCTTTTCTGGAATTTTGTATCATCTTGTAAGAAACACAATAAGCTATTCTAACATATCCGGGACATGCAAAAGAACTCCCTGGCACAAATAGTAAATTATACTTTTTAGCTATATTACAAAATTCTTTATCATCAATTGGAGTTTTTACAAATAGATAAAAGGCTCCTTGAGGTTTAACACACTCAAATTTATTTTGAGTAACTATTTCATATAATAAATCACGGTTTTTACGATATGCCTCTATATTTGTTTTTTCTTCTAAACAATATGGTATTACTCTTTGCATTAGTGATGGTGCATTAACCGAACCTATTATTCTATTTGCAATAGTTATAGCTTCAATCATTTCTTCTGATTCGTTTAATTCGTCAGGTACTACTACATATCCAATTCTTTCTCCTGGTAATGATAAAGATTTACTGTAAGAATATACCACAAATGTATCTTTATAATATTTTGTAATATATGGAACTTCTATATTTTCATAAACAAGTTCTCTATAAGGCTCATCTGAAATTAGATATATTGTATGACCTATCTCTTTTTCTTTATCTGCAAGAATTCTGCTTAATTGTTTTATTGTTTTTTCAGAATATATTACTCCTGTAGGGTTGTTAGGAGTATTTACAATTACTGCCTTTGTATTTTTGTTTACTTTTGCTGCTAATTCTTCTAAATTAGGTTCAAATGTTTTTGTGTTTGGATTAACTGATACTACTTTTCCATCATAATTATTTATATAATTATTGTACTCACTAAAATATGGAGCAAATACAATGACTTCATCGTTCGGATTTAATATAGATTTTAATACTATGTTTAATCCACTTGCTGCACCAACAGTCATTATAATATTTTTAAAGTCGAAATGTGTAAGGAACTTTTTATTTATAGAGTCAGCAATTTTTTCTCTTACATCTTCATAACCGCTGTTACTCATATATCCATGAAGAAATAGTGGATCTTCATTTTCCACTATTTGTATTATTGATTCTTTAACTTTACTTGGTGCTGGAACATTTGGATTTCCCAAACTAAAATCATATACATTTTCTTTTCCATGAATTTTTTCTAATCTCTTTCCTTCTTCAAACATTTCTCTAATAACTGAATTATTTTGTACTAATTTTTTCATTTTATCTGAAATCATAATTTGCACTCCTTCAATTAATATTTTCCCAATATTCTAACATATATATCTTTTTTTTGTATTTCTTCGATTGCATGTTCTTCTGTTCCATTTATTGTTACATCAATCCAAAAAACATACTCTCCAAGAACTGTCTTTGCAGGTCTTGATTCAATTTTTGTAAGGTTTAAATTATATTTATTAAATATTTCAAGTACATTATATAATGCTCCTGGTTTATCTTTTACTGAAAATATCATAGACATTTTAGTTTTGACTTTATTGCTTTCTTGTTGTTTACTTAATATCCAGAATCTTGTTTTATTCGAATTATTGTCCTGTATTTTTTCATGCAAAAGTTTTAGTTCATATTCTTTTAAACAAGATATATTTCCTATACAAGCCACCTTATCTTCTTTACTTTCACTTACAATTTTTGCAGCTCCAGCTGTACTTTCTACAGGTATAATTTCTACTCCTTTCAGATATTTTTTTATAAAAGAAGTACTTTGAGCTATGGCTTGTGGATGTGAATAAACCTTTTTTATTTCTTCAATTTTACAGTTATTTTTTGCCATTAAGTTTTGATTTATCTCTAATAATAATTCATCAATAACCTTGACTGTAAAATTTTTATTTTGAATAAGTGTATCTATAGCATCTGTTACACAACCTTGTAATGAGTTTTCTATAGGTACAACCGCTTCTTCTATTTCTCCGTCTTCTAAAGCATTTATAGTTTCTGCAATTGTTTTATATTCAACAAGTTCTTTATCTTCCGTACAATATTCTACTGTTGCCTCGTGTGAAAAAGTACCTTTTGGTCCTAAATATCCTACTCTCATTATTTTCCTCCATTTTTAGTTCATTTCTACAGTTCCAACTATATCATTGATATCTTGAATATTATTTTTCATCATATATTCTTCTATTCCATTAATTGTTTTTACACTCGTATATGGATCAATAAAGTTTCCTGCTCCTATAGAAATTGCATTTGCTCCTGCCAACATAAACTCTATTGCATCTTCTCCATTTACTATTCCGCCCATCCCAAGTACTGGAATACTAACAGTTTGTGCTACTTGATAAACCATCCTAACAGCCACTGGTTTTATTGCAGGTCCTGAAAGTCCTCCTGTGTTATTTGCGAGTACTGGTCTTCTTTTATCTATATCAATTTTCATTCCTAATAAAGTGTTAATTAGAGAAACGGCATCTGCTCCTGCATCTTCAACAGCTTTAGCTATTTGTGCAATATCTGTCACATTAGGTGTAAGTTTTACTATTAGTGGCTTATCTAATACTTTTCTAACTTCTGACGTAACTTGTCTAACACCTTCGTAAGTGTTTCCAAAAGCCATACATCCATCTTTAACATTTGGACAAGACAAATTTAATTCTACTCCATCAATATCAAGTGTATTTAATATTTTGCATAATTCAACATATTCATCAATACTACTTCCACAGGCATTAACAATAACCGCTGTATCATATTTTTTTAAGAAAGGTAAATCAGTTTGTGCAAAATACTCTACCCCTGGATTTTGTAATCCTATGCTATTTAACATTCCACTTGATGTTTCGCAAACTCTTGATGGCTTATTTCCGCTTCTTGGTTTTAGAGAAGTTCCTTTTGTTATGATTCCTCCTAATTTACTTAAATCAAAAAACTGACTATATTCTCTTCCATATCCAAAAGTTCCTGATGCAACTGTTACAGGGTTTTTCATTTCTATTCCAGCAAAATTAATTTTTGTATTCATGTTTTTCTCCTTTTTATTAAATTTCTACATCTTTAGCATTAAATACAGGTCCTGCTTTACATACATGCAAATACTCAGGTGATTCTGCACTACTATTTGCTTTTTTCACTGCACATCCTAAACATACTCCAAGTCCACATGCCATTCTTTCTTCTAATGAAATTTGACATGGAATATCTTTTTCTATCGCCAATTTTTGTACAGCTCTTAACATCGGTAATGGTCCACACGCATATATTGAATCAATTTTTCCTTGTTCAATATCTTTTTCTAAATAATTAATCGCAAAACCTTTTTTGGCATAACTTCCATCATCAGTAGTTAAAATCAAAGTATCTGATATATTGTTAAATTCATTTTCTAATAAAACAAATTCTTTACTTCTAAATCCTAAATATGTATTAACATTTTTGTTCTCCTTTTGAGCACATTTTGCTAATTCATATAATGGAAAAACTCCTATTCCTCCACCTATTATTGCTAAACTACTATATTCATCATATTTAAATGTTCCGTAACCTAATGGTCCAATAATATCAATATTTGAACCTTCTTCTTTTTTTGATAATATTTCTGTCCCTTTTCCTTTAACTTGGAAAATCATTTCTAAAATTCCATTTTCTTTATTCATGTTATAAATACTTATTGGTCTTCTTAAAAAAGGCTCAACTTGATCTGAAACTCTTATTTCTATAAAATTTCCAGGTCTTGCATCCTTAACTATTTCAGGTGACTTTAAAGTAATTTTAAAAATATCTTTTTTTAACTGTTCATTTTTTAATATTTTGGCTAATTCTTGTTTTGCCATCTTTTACCTCCTTTTATGGTTTCCATGTTAAAATTATTATATTTGATGATACTATAAAGAAAATCGATAATATAATAAATAAAACATACAAAAGTTTACTAAATTCACTCTTTTCTCCTTCTTGATGCTTTAACTCAAATCCTATAAATGTTATTCCTATAATTAAATTCATGAGTATATATCTAAAGTCCATTGTACAGCCATATGGCATCTTTATATTTACTGATATATAACTTATTAAAACAAATAACCATGTTAAAGATAATGCTCTTTTCCAAATAATATTTCTTTTATTTTTCACAAATACACTTTTTATTATATAAAATACTGAAAACAATATTAATAAAACATTTGTAAATAATGAAATATAATAAAGACATTGATTTAAAAATTCACTTTTATCTCCCCAAATATATTCTCCATAAATTGAACATTTAAATATATATGATATCATATTAAAATCATCAGCTGGAAAACAATACATTTTCATAGTCTCTACTGAAAATGGTGTTATCCTTTGCCATAATGTTTTGTCTCCTACATACAAAAAATCTCCAGGAGCAGGTATAAATAATAATTTTTGCTTAAACATTATCCAATTTCTTATTGGGTACCATAATCCAATTGGTAGAGATATGCATCCAAAAAGCACATACGTCCAAAAATATTTGAAAAATGTTTTTTTCTTATCTTCTGCTCTTTTCATTTCCCTATATAATTTTTGCAAAAATACAAAAATTATTGGTATGGCTATTAGTGCTCCTGCCATCTTCGTCATCACACTTAATCCTGTGACAATTGCTAATAGTACGGTATTTAATGCATCATCTTTTTTATACCATTTCATTAATCTATATATTGTCCATATAGAAAGCAAAAAACATAGTTCGTCATTATTTATACTTCCTGATAATATAATTAATGCAGGATGAAACGCTACAATAGTCATTAATAACAATTTAATTTTTTTACTAAACTTTAGTTCTTTAAAAATATTATAAGTTACATATAAAATTAGCATTGAATATATTAGTGTAAGATATTGTAAGCTTTCTCTCATTTCACCGTCTATGACATCTTTATCTTCATAAAAGCCATCTACAATTTTAAGCCACATCGCTGATAATATATGATGCAATGGTGGATGATAAAATTGTCCCCAATTTTTTTCTGGTAATTTTCCTGTTTTATATATTGTTTCTACATATGAAAGTCCATTCCCTCCAGGCTCTATATCATGCTGTCTTTCCGTTGTAGGTATTTTTATAATATAAACTAATCTTACAATAAATGCTAATATAATAATTATAGATAAAATACTTCTATAAATCTTTTTATTCATTTTTAATTTTCCTTTTTTATTTTATTACTTGGTTTAATTCATCTCTCATTCTAAGAGCTTCTTCACGCGTTGCTTTTGCATAATTTTCTTCACTATATTTTTCGTTATTTTTATATGCACACATTAAACTTCTTGATGCATTTACAATTCCACCAAGTCCTTGTGAGTCAAATCCTAACGCTATATCATTTGCTTTTCCGCCTTGAGCTCCATAACCTGGAATTAAAAAATAAGAATGTGGTGCAACTTCTCTTATTTCTTTTAATTGTTTGGGATATGTTGCTCCTACCACTGCTGCAACACTACTATACCCATACTCTCCTCTAAGCCCTTCTCCCCATTTTTCTACTAATCTTGCAACTTTTAAATATACTTCTTTACCGTCTTCTAATTTTAAGTCTTGCAATTCTCCTGAAGAAGGATTTGAAGTTTTCACTAAAACAAATATACCTTTATCATATTTTTTACAATCTTCAATAAATGGTTTTACACAATCTGTTCCCATATATGGATTAACTGTTATAAAATCCACATCATATATTGATTCTAATTTTTCGCCATAGTCAGTTTTTCCTAAAAAAGCATTTGAATATCCTTGTGCAGTTGAACCAATATCTCCTCTTTTAACATCTGCAATTACTACCATTCCTCTCCCTTTAGCATATTCACATGTTTCTTTAAAAGCTTCCATTCCAGAAATCCCAAACATTTCATAAAAAGCTATTTGTGGTTTAATTGCTGGAATAATATCATATGTTGCATCAATTAAAGCTTTATTATATTCAACTATTGATTTAGATATCCCTTCTAAATCATTAGAATATTTTTCTACAATACATTTTGGTAGCATATCATAACGTGGATCTAATCCCATTACAGTTGGATTGTTGGTTTCTTTTATCTTATTAATTAATCTATCAATTGCATTCATATACTATTCTTCCTCCTACAATTGTATATTTAACCCTTCCTTTTAATTCTTTTCCAATAAATGGGCTATTTTTTGATTTAGACACTATCATATCTTTTGTATATGTATATTTTTCATTTGGATCAAATATTGTTATATCTGCTACTTTTCCTTCTTCTATACTACCTCTATCAATCTTTAATAAATTGGCTGGATTATATGAGGTAAGTCTAACTAAATCTAAATAAGTTAAATCTCCTGTATCAACTAAGTTCATTATTTCAGCTGATAATGCTGTTTCAAATCCTATTATTCCATTTGGTGCTGTAGCTAATCCTTTATTTTTTTCTTCTTCAGCATGTGGTGCATGATCTGTAATTATAGCATCAATTGTTCCTTCTTTTAATCCTTCAATTATTGCTTGTCTATCCTTTTCTTCTCTTAAAGGTGGGTTCATTTTTGCATTTACTCCAGATCTTTTTACTTCATCAACTGTAAAAGAAAAATAATGTGGACATGTTTCACAAGTAATTTTAACTCCTCTATTTTTTGCATCTCTAACCATATTTTTTGTTGTTTTTGTACTAATATGACAAATATGTGCTCTTACATTATTTGTTTCTGAAATTACAATTTCTCTTGCTGCCATTATTTCTTCAGCTTCAGGAAGTACACCTTCAACTCCTAATTCGTCAGCAACTGTTCCGGCATTTATAGCTCCTGCTGCTACAGATTTTTCTTCACAATGAGATGCTACAAATGTTCCTAATTTATCAGCTTCTATTATTGCATTTCTCATAATCCTACTATTTACTACTGGCATTCCATCATCAGAAAAAGCAATTGCTCCTGCTTCTTTTAACTGTTTATAATTTACTGCTTCCTCTCCTTTTTCTCCTTTTGATACAGATGCATAAGGAAGAACATTTAATAAATTCACTCTTTTTGCTTCATTGATAATTTTTTTCAGTACCTCTACATTATCTGGCGTAGGTTTAGTATTTGGCATTGGACAAATCGTCGTAAATCCTCCTGCTACTGCACTTTTACTTCCTGTTTCTATTGTTTCTTTATGCTCAAATCCAGGTTCTCTTAGATGACAATGCATATCAATCATTCCTGGTATTATATTAAGATTTGTACAATCAATTACTTTATCTGCTTTATCATTAATTTTTTCTGCAATCTTTGTTACTTTTTCATCTTCAATTAATATATCTCTTTTTCCATCTGTGTTTGTTTTATAATCAATTAGAGTTCCATTTTTTAGTAAAGTTTTCATTTTTAAACTCCTTCCTTTTTTCTTATATATTATCATTTTATAGTACTTTTTTCAATGTTATTTTATTGACTTTTTAAAACCGATTAGTTAAAATATTTTTAAGTATAAATTTATATTAAGGAGGATATATATGTCTGATATTAAAACATATTTATTTAAAACTAATGCTATAAAAGTTTGTGAAGAAAATAAACCTTTTTGGTATACATCAGGAAAAATCGGTCCTTACTTTGTAAATACTCATTTTATATATGGATCTGAAAAAGATGCTACTGAATTATTAAGCTTTATTGATAAAGCTTTAGCTGATAAACTTACTTTACCTAAAAAAGTTTTTGAAAAAGTTTTAGATCAATATAATAATAATCAAATCTATCAAGACGTAATTAATACTGTAAAATCTTATATTGAACAAAATATTGATGTTTCAAAAATTGATTATATTTCAGGTGGTGAAAGAAGAGATTGGTTCTTTTCTAATATCCTTGCCTACCTTTTGAACAAACCACATATTTCAATTTATAAAGACTTAAGTACTGTTGTCAGTGATAGCAAATTTGAAAGTAATGAAACTTTATCTACTTTAAAAGACAAAAAAGTTTTACATATAGCTGATTTAATTACCGTTGCTTCAAGCTATTTAAGAGCATGGATTCCAGCAATTGAAAACTTAGGTTCTAAAATCTGTTGGTCATGTAGTGTTGTTGATCGTATGCAAGGTGGATCTCAAAAGATAGAAGAAAAAGGTATCAAATCACTATCTCTTGTCAATATTGATTTATCACTTTTTGAAAAAGCTCTAAATTTAAATATTATTAATGAAAAGCAATTAGAAATGTTAAAGGGTTTTATAGAAAATCCTGACGAAACTATGAAACAATTCTTAATAAATCACCCTGATTTTTTACAAAACGCATTAAATTCAGATGAAAAAACTAAAAAAAGAGCTCAACTTTTAGTTGAGGGAAATTTATATGGAATTAATTAGATAAAAAGAGGATGCTTTAAATTTTGAACTGTCCACTTTTAATGGGACAGTTCAAAATAAGCATCCTCTTATTTAAATATTTTTTTTATAAATACTACAAATTTATTAAATATATTCATTTTTTTCTTAACTTCAACTGGTAAAATGTTTTCTTCTACTTCTTCTTTGGAATTATCACTAAATAAATTATTAGTATTATCTCTTTCTTGTATCTCTTCTTGATATTCTTTTTCATTTTCTTGAAATATTTTTTTTAAACGATTTTTATCTTCTTCTGTTTTACACCAATAATTCAAATGAAATAATGCAATCATTGTTAATGCTTCTTTTTTTATGTTTTGTTCTGATAAAGTTACTAAATTTGTATATTCTGGATTATAAGAGTCGATTTTTTCTTCCTGAATCCTTTCATATAAGTCATTTGGCAACATATTAATATAATTTTTTCCTAACATATTTAATATTCCATTTACCTGTGAATAAACTTCTCTCGTTTGTACATCTACCATTATAATCTACTTTCCTCCTCTATTTCTTCATTTGTATTTACGTTATTCTTTATAAAATTAAATTCATTCTCTATATCTTTTTGCGTTATACCTGCTTTTTTATATTCAGCTTCTAAAGCAGAATTTATATTTTCATCCATATTGAACTTTAAGTCATTCATATTTTCTTCTTCATCTTCATATGGATTTTTTAGCATTATTTCTTCTAAGTCTTTAGTTTTATTAATTCTATTTTTTAATACTTCTTGATCTTCTTCATTAAGTCCACTATCTTTTAAACTAGAAATGTCTAAATCTCCATATTTATTAATACTGTAAAAACCTTTTCCAAAAGCTATATTCTCAGTTTCAACCATATAATTATAATAATTATCTATCTCTTCGATTTTTTCTTGTATAGTATTTGTTAGACTTTCTAAATTTCTTATCTTACTTTTATCATTTAATAAAGTCATTCCTTGTTTGTAATTAAATACCACTTCATTAGAAAAACCTTCACTTTTTACTTTTTTGTTTGATAATATTTCACTTCCATCTGTTATAAATTTTCTAGCTAACTCTGATATTTTTTCTGAATCAAGTTTTGAAAAATCTATATTTTCTATTTTCTCAAGATCTTTTGCAAAATTATATGTCTTCCATTTTTCATCTGACCAAGCTTTTCTATCTTCAATTTTTAATAATTCATTAACTTTTTCTAGTAATTCATTTTGCTCTTTATCACCTACTAATTTTTGTTTTATTGTGTTAAGTTTTTCTACATACATTTCATTTCCATATAAATTAACTTCTTCATACATATAACTTATAATATTAGTTATATCTTCATTTTGAATTACTGTAAATAATTCTTCTTGCTTCACTGGTTCTATATAAAAATGCTCACTCTTATATTTATAATTATTATATACTTCTTCTCTCCCATTAAGAATTACATTTTTTACAAATTCACTAGGTATTACCTTATTTGTTGAAGTAGAATTTTCTATTTCATTTGTAGATGCTTCTTTCTCTAATTTCTGAAATAAAATTTTTTTACCTTCTACATATTCATTTGGAATTTCGAGGATAAACATATCTTGCGTATTAGAAGTATCTTCACTTTTTATTGTTTTTAATATTTCCTTTAATAGTTCATCTTTGACATTTTCTTTTATCAATATAACTGTATGTTGAACATTTTCTGTATCTTTTGCAGGTATCCCTTTTTGAAACCAATCTGTTAGTCTTTCTTCAATAGCTCTATCTTGTACTTCCATTACTTTTTCTACATCTATAGTTATGCCATCTTTTTCAAAGTTTTCTATCAATTCATCAACATTTTCTAGTTTTCTATTTAGATTAATTTGTTTCCATTCCTGACTATCGTTTTCACCTTTATACTCTTTCTTAGTTATTAACTTTCCATCTTTATTGATGTACATAGCTTCATCTAAATTTGTTTTATATATATAATATCCACATTCTTTCTCATCTGTCACTATATCATCAATAACTTCTTTTAAATCTTCTTCTATTTCTTGCATTTATATGTCTCCTCATATTCATTATCTTTTTTATATTATACACTATCAAAACTTTTTAGGTGTTACTATTCTATTAAAAGCTCTTTACATTTTTATTACACTCATTTTTAATTTTGCTCTAACTTTAATTTCTATGCAACAAAAAAAACAGCAATTATGCTGTTTCTTTTTGTTTTTTATTTGGTACTTCTCTTTTTAATGTTTGTTTTCTACTTTTCTTTGTTCTATTTTCATTTATTATAATTTCAGGATCTTTTCCTTCTAATATAGTTTCCTTCGTAACTATACATTTTTCAATATTTTCATTTGAAGGTATTTCAAACATAATATCTCTCATTATTTCTTCAATAATTGAACGTAGACCCCTTGCTCCTGTTTTTCTTTCTATTGCCTTTTCTACAATTGCTTCTATTGCATCATCATTAAATTCCAATTCAACATCATCTATTTCAAACAACTTCTTAAACTGCTTAATTAGTGCATTTTTTGGCTCTATCAAAATTCTCATTAAAGCCTTTTTATCTAATTCTTTTAGAGTTGCAATAATAGGAAGTCTTCCTATAAATTCTGGTATTAGTCCAAATTTTAATAAGTCTTGAGGTAATAATTCTTTAAATACCTCATATTTGCTTACCTCTTTTTCACTTTTTATTTTAGCTCCAAATCCAATTGATTTTTTTCCTGTTCTTTCTTTTATTATATCTTCAAGACCTTCAAAAGCTCCACCACAAATAAATAAAATATTTTCTGTATTAATCTGAATTAATTCTTGATTTGGGTGCTTCCTTCCTCCCTGAGGTGGAACAGAAGCTACAGTTCCTTCAATTATTTTTAATAATGATTGTTGAACACCTTCACCACTAACATCTCTAGTTATAGACATATTTTCTGATTTTCTCGTTATTTTATCTATTTCATCAATATAAATAATACCTTTTTCAGCTTTTTCAATATCTCCATCTGCTGCTTGAATTAATTTTAATAGGATATTTTCAACATCTTCTCCTACATATCCTGCTTCTGTTAATGTTGTTGCATCTGCTATAGCGAAAGGAACTTGTAATATATTTGCCAACGTTTTTGCAAGTAAAGTCTTTCCACAACCAGTTGGACCTAATAATAAAATATTACTTTTTTGTATTTCAACCTCATCTTTATCAACGTTTGCTTCTTCATGTGCAATACGTTTATAATGATTATATACAGCTACTGATAATGTTTTTTTAGCATTGTTTTGCCCTACAACATAATCATCTAATATTTTCTTTATTTCTTTTGGACTTGGGATATTTTCAAGATTGTTTAGCGTGTACCCTGCTTCTGCTTCATCATATAATTCGGCTTCTATAATATTATTACACAAATCAACACACTCGTCACATATATATACTCCTGGTCCAGCTACTATTTTCTTAACATTTTCTTGAGATTTTCCACAAAATGAACATCTCACAGATTTTGGTATGTCATTTTTCGCCATAAAACTTTCTCCTTTATCCTTTTATCTTCTTTTGTCCATAATTCCATCTATAAGTCCATATTTCAAAGCTTCTTCAGCTGTCATATAATTGTCTCTTTCCGTATCTTTTTGAATTGTTTCTACAGTTTGCCCTGTTCTTTCGCTTAAGAATTTATTTAATTTTTCTCTTGTTTTAACTAAATGGTCTGCATGAATTTTGATTTCAGTAGCTTGGCCTGAAAGACCTCCACCACCAATCAATGGTTGATGTATTAAAATTTCTGCATTTGGCGTTGCATATCTTTTTCCTTTTTCTCCTGCTGCAAGCAAAGCTGCTCCCATACTTGCTGCCATTCCTATACAAATTGTTGATACTGGGCATTTAATATAGTTCATTGTATCTATAATTCCCATTCCGTCTGTAATTGATCCTCCTGGTGAATTGATGTATAAATTAATCTCTTTATCTGGATCTTCTGATTCTAAAAATAATAATTGTGCTATTATTAAACTTGATGTTGTTGGATTAACATCTTCTCCTAAGAAAATTATTCTATCTTTTAATAATCTTGAAAAAATATCATAAGATCTTTCCCCTTTACTTGTCTGCTCAATAACATATGGTACTAAACTGTTTTTTTCTAACATTCCCATTCCTCCCTTGTATAAATTTCTAATAATATGCAGAAAAGCTAGGGCTGCAATTTATATTTATGCATCCCCTAACTTTGCCCCTCTTATTTTTTTGCTTTTGATTTTGTTTCTGTTTTTTTAGCTGTAGACTTTTTAGTTGTTGTTTTTTTTGTTGTTGTTTTTTTATCCTCTTTTTTAGTTTCTTTCTTATCTTTTTTCGGAGCTACTATTTTTGCATTATCTACTATAAGTTCTAATGCTTTTTCTGTTCTTACTCCTAGCTCTATGTAACTTCTGATATTTTCATTTTCTTCAAATTCTTTAACATCTCTTCCATAGTTTTTAGCCATTTCTTCTAATTTTTTATGAACTTCTTCTTTAGTTGCTTTTATATTTTCTACTTCAACTATCTTTTCAATAGCCATTCTTGATTTAATAGAATCTATAGCTTGTGGCTCATATTCCTTACGTACATCTTCCATAGTTTTGCCCATCATTTGCACATATTGTTCTAATTTAATTCCTTGATAAGAAAGTTTTTGCTCCATATCTTTTAATAAATTATCAGTCTCAGTTTCTATCATACCTGATGGAATATCTATTTTTATATCTTTAACTACTTCTCTTATTGCATTATCTTCAATTTCATATTTAGTTCTTTCTGCACATTGTTTTTCTTTTTTAGCTCTGATATCTTCTTTTAAATCTTCTAATGTATCAAATTCACTGACATCTTTTGCAAATTCATCATCTAATTTTGGTAATTCTTTTTTCTTTATTTCATGTAATTTAATTTTAAATGTTGCATCTTTTCCTGCCAAATCTTTAGAAAAATATTCATCAGGAAATTTTACGTTTATGTCTTTTTCTCCATCTATTTCCATTCCAATTATTTGATCTTCAAATCCTGGTATAAATTGATTACTTCCTATTTCTAGTTCATGTTTTTCAGCTTTTCCACCTTCAAATGCTTTTCCATCAACATAACCATCAAAATCAATTACTACTATGTCTCCTTTTTCAACTGGTCTTTCATCTATAGTAATCATTCTTGAATTGTGTTCTTGCATATGTTTAAGTTCATGTTCTATATCTTCATCTTTTACAGTATACTCAACTTTTTCTAATTCTATACCTTTATATTTTCCTAATTCAATTTCTGGTTTTATTTGTACAACAGCTGTAAATATTACATCTTTACCTTTTTCAATTTGTTTTACTTCAACACTAGGTCTACTTACAACTTCTAATTTATTCTCTTTAACAGCTTCTTCCATTGCTTCTGGAGCAACTTCGTTAAATGCATCTTCATAGAAAATTTCTTTTCCATAATATTTTTCTACTATTTGTATTGGTGCTTTTCCTTTTCTAAATCCTGGTATATTAAAATATTTAGCACTTTTGAAATAAACTTTCTTTATAGCATCTTCAAATTTGCTTGCTTCTATTGTTACCTCTAATTTTACTTCATTTGCGTTTTTAGTTTTTTCAACTTTACATTTCATTATTATTTCAATCCTTTCATTTTTATGTATAGCTTTTATATTATACCATAAAAATCCGATTTTGCAAGGAATTTTTAGAAAAATACTTGTTTTTTTATTTTTTTTATGATAAACTTATTATTAGTCAAATTATTAAATTATTTAGGAGGTGCTTTGAGAAATGGCTAAATGTGCAATTTGTGATAAGAAAACTCAATATGGAAATCAACTTAGTATTACTCGTTCTCACATTAGTAAAAGAAATTCTCGTACAGTTAAACCTAACTTAAGAACAGTTAAAGCTGACGTTGATGGTACTGTAAAAAGAATTCATGTATGTGCTAAATGTTTAAGAGATGGTAAAGTAAAAAGAGCTTAATTTTCATATATATTAATATAGCTTATAATCATGTGATTATAAGCTTTTGTTATTTATTTGAAGTTATTGAATTTTGATTTTTTGCTAACTTTTATTTCTATATAATAAATCAAGTAACATAGAAATTTTTAATTTTAGTTTCAAAAATTATTTATAATCTACTATTTATCATCTTGCATATCTACTTCTCCATTTTTACTTATTAAAACTTTATAATTTTCAATTTTAAATCCTAATTTTCCTGTTTCACTATCTGTTTCTGTAACTACTTTTAGTTTATCTTCTAAAGTCTTTTTAAGTTTATCCATGTCAAGTTTTCCAAATTTATCATAACTCTCTGATACTTTGGCTTCAACAGTTTCTTTGATTTCTGATTTTTTGTTTTGTTGTTGTGCTGTCGCTGTTTGGTCTAATATATCATTATTTCCTGATAATGGTATAATCGAAATTCCTGCTAATGTTGCTAATAGCAATACTGTTATTACAAGTGCCACAATGGTTATACCACCTTGTTTTCTTAGGTCCATTAATTTTTTCTCCTATCTATTCACATAATTATCCTTAGTTTAAATTGTATATCATCTACTATTTTATTTCAATTTCAAATACTTATCTTTTCTATTACGATTTTATTACATTTTTATTTAACTTAAAAATAGAAGCAAAATTTCAAAAATTTTGCTTCTATTTTTCTTATTCTTTTATTCCAAATATTAATTTCACAAAACCTCGTAAAAATTTTGGAACTTTTTTAACAACAATTGTCACTATGTATCCCTCCTATTTTTATTACTTTGTAAGCCATATAAATCCTATACAGGTTATTGCTACTCCTATAATAAATAGCCAACCTGATATTGGAAGTAATAAAACTAATAAAATTCCTATTCCTAATCCTATACAACAAACTCCTAATGTTTTTTTTAATTTTTTCAATTTTACTACCTCCCCTCTTTATATATTATATTTATATTTTTAAATTATGTTGACAAATATATAAGTTTAAAACTATAATATTAATAAAAATATTTAAGGAGATTATTTATATATGAGAAAAAAAGATGTAGATGATTTTGTAAATTGTTTAAAAAAAGCTTATCCTGATGCAACATGTAGTCTAAATTTCACTACTCCTTTCGAATTAGTTGTTGCAGTTGCACTTTCTGCTCAATGTACAGATGAAAGAGTTAATAAAGTAACTCCTGCTCTATTTAAAAGATGTCCAAATATAGAAGATTACGCTGAAATTGAATCAGAAGAACTAGAAAACATTATACATTCCTGTGGTTTCTATAAAAACAAAGCTAAAAATATAAAATTATGTGCTAAACAAGTTTTGGATAACTTTGGTGGAAAAGTACCAAGCGACATGGATAGCTTGACTACTTTAGCAGGAATTGGAAGAAAAAGTGCTAATGTTATTCGCCTTGAGGTTTTTGGAATTGCTACAGGAATAGCGGTAGATACTCACGCTAAAAGAATATCAAATTTAATTGGTCTATCTAAAGAAAAGGATCCTTTAAAAATAGAACAAGATTTAATAAAGTTTTTTCCAAATAAATATTTAAAAGATATAAATCATTTATTTGTATGGCATGGTAGAAATTGCTGTGTAGCCAGAAGACCTAATTGTAATATTTGCCCTGTAAAAATGTATTGCAAAAACTTTTTAGAAAGTATAAATTATGAAAAATGATTTATATTTTTTTATTGACAAAAATTATATAAAGTTATATATTTTTTATATCGAAAATATTATAGGAGGTTTTTTTATGTATAAAAAATATTTAAAATTATTAGTAGTTCTTTCAACAATTTTTCTTTTATTAAGTACAAATATTATATCATTTGCTGAAGAAGTACAATCTGATATTAATACAGATAATTCTGCTGTAACAAATGAAGATCAAACTCAGACTCAAGAAAATTCTACTGAACAAAATAATGAGCAACAATCATCTGAAGAAACTACAACTGAAACAGAAGAATTAGTTGATATACCAGCCGAAGATTTAACATCAGAAAGTGGAGAAATTGTTTCAAATGATTCTACTTCATCTGAAAATGATGTGACAATAAATGAAAAAGAAGTTGAGATTAATTACAATATTGAAGGAAATCTATTTATTAGAGCTGATAAAGTTACAATAAAATCTGGAGTTGAAATACAAGGAGATGCTTTTATTTTTGCTGATGAATTAGTTGTAGAAGAAAATGCTTTCATTTTAAGTAATTTATTTGCATTAGCTAAAAATATTGATTTTAGAGGAAGCATTTATAGTATATATGCATCTGCAGACAAAATTTCAATAAGTGGAATAGTTTCTAGAGACTTTAAAGCATTATCATCAGGAAATATAAATATTTCTGGAAATATAGGAAGAGATGCTGTTATTTATGGTACTTCAAATATTTCATTCACTAATCCTAATGAAAATGATGAAAGCACTCCAGAAGCTCAAGGCATTATAATTGGAAAATTAAAATATTATGCTCAAAACGAACTAGATAAAGGATCTATTCCTGATGACGTTCTTTCAGAAGGTAGCATTGAATATCATAATTTATCAGGAAATAATAAATTTTTATCTTGTCTACTTTCCTTAGCTAATTCTCTTATTCTTTTAGTTGCTTTATGGTTTATAGGAAAATGGTTAGCTCCTAAATTTACTGATAAATCAGGAATTGTTCTTTCTAAAAGACAACCTGTTGCTAACTTTTTAATGGGACTATTAATACTTGTAGCTATACCAATTTTAGCTTTAATGTTTATAATATTACAAGTTACTATAAAATTGTCTATATTCTTATTAGGATTATACACTATTTTATTAGCTATTTCATCTTCAATATTTATTATTTCTTTAACTAAAGTTATATGTGATAAAACTGAAGTAGAAAGCATTTCTGGGAAGCTAATAAGATTACTTGTTGTAGGTGTTATACTTAATTTAATAACATTTATTCCTGTTGTAGGTATAATAGTTAAAATATTTATGATAATCTTAGGATTAGGTATTTCAATTAATTATTTATTTAACACAAAAACTGAAAACGATATAGAAACTATGGTAGATTCAAAATCATCAAATCCACCAAAAAAATCTAGATCTGAAAGTGATAAGGATGATGAAAAGCCATCAATTCATAAAAAAACAAAATAATATAAAAAATTAAAGAGATAGTTCTTTTTATATAGAACTATCTCTTTTTATTACTTCTTTAATTCTTCAATAATTACCTCATAATTATTTGCTTTTAATATTGCTGTTCCAGCAACTAGAATATTTGCACCTGCTTCTTTAACTCTTTTAGCTGTTGCTAAATTAATGCCACCATCTACTTCAATATCAATCTCTAATTTATTCTCATCAATATATTTTTTTAGTTTTTGTATTTTTTCTATCATATCTGTAATTAAAGTTTGTCCACCTTTGCCTGGTTCTACTGTCATAACTAAACACATATGAACATAAGGTAAGAATTCATAAATCTCCTCTATATTAGTATTAGGTTTAACAGCTATTCCTACTTTACAATTATAGTCTTTTATTAAGTTAATTATTTCTAATACATCTTTTTGGTCTTTAGACGCTTCATAATGAAATGTTATTATATTTGGTTCCACTGAAGAAAACTCATCTATCCATTTATGTATATCTTCTACCATTAAATGAACATCAAGTGGTGCATTTGATAAACGTCTAATATATGATACATATTGTAACATTTTCTCTGATGTATCTTTTTCTACAAATCTACCATCCATTACATCTATATGAAAATAGTCTGTTTTTGATTTTTCTAGTAGCATTATTGTTTGTGCTTCTTTTCCTTCTTCCATTGAAAGTATTGATGTTGAAACCTCTACCATTTTTTATCCTCCTTAGCTTTTAATTCTTGATATATTCTACAAAATCTTTTGTATCGTTCTATATCTATTTTATTTTGTTCTACTGCCTGTTTTATTCCACAATCTTGTTCTTTTATATGAGTACATCCGACATATTTACACCCAACAGTATATTTTTCAAACTCTTTAAAATATTTATATAAATCTCGTGATTCTATTTCGTTAATATCAAATGTTGAAAATCCTGGTGTGTCAGTTATAAATGTATCTTTATCTATTTCATATAACCTTGTTGCTGTTGTTGTATTCTTCCCTCTTTTATTTCTATCACTAATTTTTCCTTCTAAAGTAATCTCTTTACTAAATATAGCATTTATTAATGTTGATTTTCCTACTCCAGAATTTCCTGCAAACGCATTTACATTTTTAGATAATATTTTTATTAATTCTTCTATACCTTTTCTATTTTTTGCATCTGTTTCAATTACTGTATATCCTATTTTTGAATATACTTTTTTTATTTTTTTAAATTCTTTCTTTTTATCTAAATCAGTTTTATTTAATACGATAGTAGCTTTAACATTTAAATATTCTGCAAAAGCCAATTGTTTGTCAAGCATCAATAAATCAGGTTTAGGATTTTTACTTGAAACAACAAAAATAAGCTGTGTTAAATTACTTAATTTTGGTCTTCTTATATATACAGTTCTTTCATATATCTTATTAATAACAGCTTCTTTTTCTTTATCATCTGTTATTAAAAATTCTACCCTATCACCTACTACTGGTGAAATGTCTTCTTTTTTAAACTTTCCTCTTGCATAACATGAATAAACTACTTTTTCTACATCTTCTTTAACAAGATACATATTAGACTTATTTTCTATAATTGTTCCCTGCATTTCTCCTCCTTTTTACATATCATATTATACTATCATACATAAAAAAAGTCCAGATGGATTTCTTTTCAATCTGGACTTTTTTATATGATTATTTTTTATCTCAACTTAAAAATCTACTGATTTTGCCGTTCCAAAGTTCACTGCTTTTGTTGATGTGTTTCTCTTTCCTGCTGTATCTGTAATTGTTAATGTAAGTGTTACAGATCCTTTTCCTGTTATAGAACCTTTAAAGTTAGAATTATTTTTATCAATTCCACTTCTTTCAAGTAATGTATTTCCATTTTCATCCTTAATTACTATAGTAGCCTCTTTAACTATATTTCCACCTGATGTTGAGTTATCTTCACTTTCTTCTTCATAACCACCTGTTATAGATTTTACATTTATAGAAACATCAATTGTTTTGGCTTCTTCAAATTCATTTACTGTGATTGTTACTGTTGTTCCCTTATCTACAGTTGACCCTTGTTCTATGCTTTGTTTAATAACTTTACCATTTTCTTTTGAACTATCTTCTGCTGTTGTTGCAGAAACCTTTAATCCTGCAGCTTGTAAAGCTGATGTTGCTTCTGCTTTGGTTTTTCCTAAAACATCTGGTACTGTAACTTGCTCAACGCCTGTACTTACATGTATTTTTACTGTATCTCCGGCATCAACTTCTGTTTCTGCTTCAGTTTCTTGACTTATAACTTTGCCTTTTTCAACTTTAGTACTACTTTCTTCTATAACCTCTGCCTTCAGTTTAGCCTCTTCAATTTTCTTTATTGCTTCTTCCTCTGTTAATCCTTTTACATCAGGTACTGTTGTCTTTTCTGTTCCTAAACTTACAACAACCTTTACTTCACTTCCTTTTTTAACATTGTTAAATTTCTCCATATATGATGGATCTTGTGAAATAATATGATCTTTCTCTACATCTTTATTATATTCTTCTTTATCAATTACAAATTTAAGTCCTGCATCTTCTATTTGTCTCTTAGCTTCTTCTTTTTCTACTCCAACAACATTTGGCATTTGAACTTCTGGTGGATTTGTTAAATTTAATACCCCTAAAGTACCAAATAAAGCTATTACAAATAATAAAATACAACCCACAAAAACACTAAGTTTTTTATGTTTTTTAATAAATGCTTTTAACCCTTTTTCATCTGATTCTGATTTAGATTGTGCAGCTTTTTCTAACTCATCTGTGTCAATTACTTGTGTTTTAGCTGTTTTATCATATTCCAATTCTTCTACAAAGTCTCCATCTGGATTCTTCAAACATTCATTTAAATCTTCTAGCATTTCTGTACTTGACTGATAACGTAATTCTGTTTCTTTCTTTAATGCTTTCATTATAATTTTATTTAGAGCTTTTGGTACATTTGGATTTAAGCTCTTAGGTTCATCTGCTTCTTCTTGCATATGTTTTAATGCTACTGATACTGGAGTATCAGCATCAAAAGGAACTTTTCCTGTTACCATTTCATACATAACTACACCAAGAGAATATAAGTCTGACTTTGCATCTGTCAATCCGCCTCTTGCATGTTCTGGTGAAAAATAATGTACTGAACCTATAGTACTTCCAAATGCTGTAATTGTTGAATTTGATACTGCTTTTGCAATTCCAAAATCTGTTACTTTTGCGACTCCATCTTCTGTTATTATTATATTATGAGGTTTTATATCTCTATGTATGATATTATTTCTATGAGCTTTTTCTAATGCTGAAGCAATTTGTATTGCTACATTTACAGACCATTTCCATGGTAATGGTCCTTGTTCTTCTATTATTATTTCTTTTAAAGTCTTTCCTTTAATTAGCTCCATTACAATAAAATACAAATTCTTATCTACACCTACATCATATATTGAAACAATGTTAGGATGTGTTAATTTTGCTGCAGATTGTGCTTCAGCTTCAAATCTTTTTATAAACTCCTCATCAGTTGTAAACTCATCTCTAAGGATTTTAACAGCAACAAAACGTTTTAAAATATTATCTTTTGCTTTATATACTGTTGCCATTCCTCCATTACCAATTTTTTCAATTATCTCATAACGGTTTCCTAATAGTTTCCCCTCTAAACTCATATTATTTCTCTCCTTAAATATGTTTTATATGTTTTTTATAACCACTACTGTAATATTGTCATACCCTCCATTTTTGTTTGCTAAATCAACTAACTCTTTTGGAGCCCATTCTATATCTTTTCTTACTTTTTCATAAATTTCATCTTGACTTACCATATTAGTTAATCCATCTGATGCCATTACTAATATATCGTCTTTTAAAAATCCTCTTACCATAACATCTGGCTCTATAAAAGCATTACATCCCAATGCTTTCATTAACATATTTTTTTGTGGATGATGCACCGCTTCTTCTTGTGTAATTGTTCCATCTTTAACTAATTTTTGTACATAACTATGATCCTGTGTAAGCTTTCTGGTGAATTGTTTTCTGATACGGTATATGCGACTATCTCCAATATGCCCTATATATGCCTTATTATTATGTATTAAACAAATCTCTAAAGTAGTACCCATACCATCTAATTCCTTTACTTCTTTTGATTTCTCATAAACTATCATATTTGCATATTCCATACTACTTGCTAAAAGTTGAATAATACTATCTCTGTCTTTTGGCGTTTGCTCAAAATTATTTTCTATATAACTTTTTGCTGTTTTTATTGCAAGTTTACTTGCTACTTCTCCACCATTGTAGCCACCCATTCCATCTGCTAACATGAATAATTGTATTTCGTCAAATGGTGAAGCTGTAATGTAATATGAATCTTGATTATTATCTCTTACTTTGCCTACATCTGATTTAGCATATGCCTTTATCATTTTTTCACCTCTTTCTCATTTTGCTATATTAGTCCATATTGGTTATATCATAGTTTTGTTAAATTTTCAACGTTTTTTTATTTAAAAGAAGTTTTATTTTACTTTTCTGTATTATATTTATTTTCTTTATTGTTTTTCCTTCTTAAGATTTTGGATATAGTTATAAATCCACCAAAAGAATGTACTATAAAAAATAAATAGTCATATATTATATTTATAAAACATCTTTGTCTTCTTTTGTACCCTAATTTCATTAATAGTTTGCTTGCCAAAAAATTAAATATACTTATGTATATAAATATTAAAAATAATAGTACAATTGAATATGTATAATTATAAAACATAGATATAAATAAAATAGACAAGAAAATTATTGGAAAAAACACCCAACTTAAAAAAGCCTTAAAATTTAAAATAGCTAAATACAAATTTTTTATACTTTTCTTTTCACTCTTTTTATAATATGAAAAAGCATAAAGTGGCCCATTTACCCATGTAGCTTGTTGTTTAATATATATTTTCAAAGTATTTGCAAATCCAGCTTGTTCTAAAAATGGTATTGGTTTTATTTGTAACCCATTGCACAACATTCTATATCCAAATTCATTATCTTCATTAATTTCATTTTCACTCCAATAGCCATATTTCTCTAAAATATTTCTATTTAAAAATAATCCATGTCCTATTGTATAAACAAAATTATTTCCTCCTGATTTTTTCGTATATTTTCCTAGTTCATATATTAAAGACCATCTATTTTGCCAATTTTGAGCACTTCGTAATATTCCCATATTATAATCATCAAAATAACTAACTTGTTGATATAGTTCATTATCTTTAATGTTATTTAAAACATATTTGAAAGCTTTAATATCTGGAAAAGAATCAATATTATAAATAGCTATTATTTCATTTTTGGGTAATTTTTTTGCCATATAGTTCAGTTGATTTGCCATAGTACCTTCAGTATTAGGGCAATTATCTAAAAATATATTATTTGCTTTTTGAATTTCTATTTGTTTTTCAACTTCTTTATACGTTTTCATCTTTCTTTCTTTTGATGTTGTAACATAATATACATCACAGTATTTTTCTAACTTTTTAAAATATTCTATAGACTTTTTTATATTTTTCACTTCATTGTATACTGGAATTATTACTTTTATCTTTTTTTTATTTTTAAGTTTAATTTCTTCATCTTTAAACTTTATTATATATCTTTTTACTCTAATAAATCTTATTAGCGATTTAATATTCGTTATTACTAATAATGCTATAAATATATTAATTATATATTTCATTTATATTTCTCCTTTTTTTATACATTCAAAAATATAAAAAAATAAATCCACTAAGAAAACTACTTTATCTTCTTCTTTATTAATTTTGTTTACAATTTCATTAATATTCCCATCTGATTTATATATATGTATATTTGATATATTTCCCATTTCTTTATCTAATTTTTCATAAAATTCAATTTCAGGATTATCAGAATTATGATAAAAGTATATAATCTTAGTACTATATATACATAATGGTATTTTTTTTAACATATTTTCAATATATTCCATCTTTTGACTTTTTGTTGGCTCTTTATTATTTCTATAAAAGAAATCTGTAACCTCTTTTAAATATTTACAATTTATTAAATTATTATTCAGTAATATCTTTTCTGTATATTCATCTGATTCAAGAATAATATTTTTGTTTATATTTGGTAACTTATTGGTTAAATTAAAAAATATATCATTATCTTTTAAGGCAATAACTTGCCTTAAATCCTTTGTATTAATTATTTCTATCTTTTTGTTTAATAAAAAATTCGAAAAAAACAAATTATAATTTTTGTAATAATTATAATCAACTAATATATCTTGAGTGTTTTTTTGCTTTTTTAGTTTATTATGATTATCATTTATCAAATCAAAAGGATAAATAATAAAAAATATTTCATCGGGTATAATAATTTCTTTATTTCTTATCTTTTCATTAATTAAAGTAACTATTCTTTCTTTTTCTTTACTATTAAATTCTTCAGATATTATTGTATACAAGTATACAGATAATATGCTTCTATCCATTATTATATTTTCTTTGTCTAAATTTTCTCTCTTCTTTATTTCTTGCTCTATATAATATATTTGCCTTTCAAAAGGTCGTTTTTTTGTTAAGAACTCACTTTCAGATACGACTTTAAAATTTCTTTGTTTTATAAACTGATTAATAAAAGTTGTTTTCCCTACATTTACATTTCCCTCTACTGCATAGATCATATATTAACATCTTCCTTTCCATGCGGTAACATCATATATATATCTGGAGCAATCTCTTTAAGTTTAAGTGTAAAAGTTATATACATTATTTCTGCTTTTGAATACAAATCTAACAACTTCGGTTTGTTTTCTTCTATATTCTTAAAGCTTATAAATAGTTTTTTTAACATTTCATATATTTCTTCATTTATTTCATTCAATACTTCCTCATAATAATTAATTTCTTTTTCAAAATTTTTATCTAAGTTTTCTCTTTTTAATGCACTTATTGCAATGTTAACATTGGAGAAAAATTGCTCAAAATATCTTATATTTATACAACTAAAAAATTCACATATCAGTTTATAACATCTTTCAACTTTCTCATCTTTTATTTTATAATTATATGATTGATCTATTCTTTCATTTGTTTCATAAAGTAAATTCGAATTTTTTGATCCAGGTAAAATTCTCATTTTCTCTACTAATATTCCTGGTCTAAACAACTTTTTTATATCTTTCAAAAACTTTAGATTTAATAACAAATCATCATATTTTGTTTCGTAAGAAAATAATATAAAACCTATATGATATGTTATATTTTTTTCTTGCAATATTTTTATAAAATTCTTAGTATCTTCTTCTGATATATATTTATTATTCGTTTTCTGAAAACCTTCTGAAATATTCTCTACTCCAAAAAAAACTCTTATAAGACCTATATCTTTTAGCTTTTCTAATAATTCTAGTGGCATTTTACAGGATAATGATAAGTAAATCATAAAATAAAACTTTAAATTTCTTTTCTTAACTTCTTTTATTATTTTCTCTACTCTTTCATTATCATCTGAATTTTTCCAAAATACACTATCATTGAATATTAAATATTTTTTATTCATTTTGTTAACTAGAATTTCTATTTCATCAACTAATTTTTCAACATTAACTGTATTTTTAGGATATTTCAGAATATTAATATGGCAGAATGCACAATTATATATACATCCTGTACTGGATTCTAAATTAATATATTTTCCTTTTTCAGCAAATTCCATTTCTCTGTCAATACCACAAATTACAGTTTCCTTTTTTATACTCTTCCCTATCTTTGGAAATATCTTTTCTACTTGCTCTATGTCTTGCATATTGAAAATATCTTCTATAAATGAATATTTTTCTTTTATTCTTTCAGTATTTAAATTGGCAAATGGACCAACTAAAAATATTTTTTTATCTACAAATAATTCTTTTATATTTTTAAAAAATCTTATACCATATTCAAAATCTTTGTAATTTGTTTTGTATATTATAATATCATTTTTAAGGATATCCTTTATTAATTTTCTATTAACAATATAATCATCATTTTTTAATATTCCTAACTTTACATTATATCCTCTAGTCAATAGAAAATCTGAAAATTTTCCTACTGATAAAGAACAAGCTGATTGTGAATATAAACTTCTAAAATAATAAATTCCTACTCTCATTTGTTTACTCCTCCTTAAATGTAACTGCTAATTTACAGTTTTTACATATTTCTGGTGCTTTATCATTTTTTTGATATATTTCTTTTCTCACCTGTTTATATTTATCAGAGTTCCATATTTCCTCTATACTGTTTATTTTAATATTTCCCATAATTTCTGTATGCTTCCAATCTTGACAACATAAAATAACATCTCCATTAGCTAATATATGCATTCTCTCAATAGGCCTATTTTGTTCACAACCACAAATATTTTTATTATAGAATCCATTATGTTTATAAGAAACATTTTTACTTCTATCCAAATAGCCCCATCTTTCAAATTTAAGCCTTAATTTATGACATAATAATTTCATATTATTGAATTCTTCTTCGTTAATATTTCCATCATCTATCATAACTATAGAAACTAAAGTATTACTATTTTTATAATTTTCACTAATCAAATTTAAATTATTGAAAACTTTTTCTTTATCTAGACCTGGCATCATTTTTTTATAAGTTTTATCAGAATAGCCAAAAACACTTAACCTAAGCTCTGTTAGGTTAAGTTCTAATAGTTCTTTGATTTTTGTTTCATTTAACATAGAAACATTTGTTGATATTTCAATCTCTGTATTTGGACATTTGTTTCTTATTTTTCTTAATTTGTCAATATATCCTTTTTCTAAAAAAGGTTCATTATTTAAGTATGGAATTATTCTTGTTGATTTTCCATCTTCCATTTCATTTAAAAATTTATCAAAAACTTCTTTTTTCATGTATTCAGCTTTATAATTCATATCTTTATAAGGACATATCAAACAATTTGAATTACATATATTATGAAATTGTATTTCTATTATTTTTGGAAAGTTCATTAATATCCCTTCTCTTTTTTTTCACTTTATTTTTTTAATATATTTTTTACAAATGGCACAACCAATTCTTCCTTCATTTCTTCCAAATCATCTATTAATCTATACTCACTATGCTCATCTGCCTGTAATTTAACATTTACTTTCTCATTATCTTTTAATTCTACCTCATATACTAATCGTGTAAAAACAGTATCTTTACTTTCATCATAATTACTATCTTCGTAAATTATTTTTCCAACATTTATATCAAGTCCTACTTCTTCTTGACATTCCCTTATTAATGCTTCTTGAGGCAATTCTCCACCTTCAACCATTCCTCCTGGAATATCCCAATATAAAGGATACATATTAGGTTTACCTCTCTTTATTTCTGTTCTTTTTATGACAAGATATTTATCAGCAATTTTAATTAACCCATGTACTATCAATCTATTATTACTCATATACACCACTCCTTTGTTTTTTGTATTGTATTGCAAATTATATAAAAAGTCAAATTGACATAATTTTAATACAATGGTATAATTAATATACCTTAGTATTTATAACATTTCATCTAGTAAACTTTAAAATAACTAATTTATAGAAAAGGAGAACATTATGATTATAACTATAGATGGACTAGATGGTTGTGGAAAATCCACTCTTGCTAAAAAACTAGCAAATCGGTTGAATTTCGAATATATTGATAAACCTCTTTACAATTTATTTAATGTAAAAGGTGATAACAATAGACTTTATGATGCATTATATGAAATGCAAGACATTATATTTAATGGAGAAACTTCAACTGATAGAATAAAGTCATTTTTTATTTCATTGGGTCTACTTTTTATTAAAGATTCACCTCATCCAAATAAGAACATAGTTGTCGATAGAGGTCTTCTTTCTTGTTATGCATTTAATGGAAATGACTCTACTGATGAAATATTTGAATTTGTTATCGATAAGTTAGGATTATGGTTTGATGTTAGCATTTTATTATATGCATCACCTGAAGTACGTAAACAGCGTTTAATTGCTAGGAATCCCAATGATCCGGATTTAAAAGCAAAAAAAATTATGAACTTAGGATACGAATCTATCGATTCTTTTCTGAGTTCTCACAACAATCTTTCTGTTATAAAAATCAATACTGATTCTTTAACAGAAGACGAAGTTTTTGAAACGGCCATAAGTTTACTATATGAAAAATGTGCTTTAGAAGATTTATCTACTAAAGTTACCTAAATTCACTTAATAAGTGTTTTTATCAGGGGATTGAACGAAAAGTTTAATCTCTTGATTTTTTTGTTTGACAATAAGTGCTTGTCCCCTATATAATTATTATGTTAGGAGATTTACAATGAAAATTAATAAATATTATGAAAAATTAGAATTTAATAAAATATTAGAAATGTTATCCACATTTTGTGACACCTCTGTGGGAAAAGCTATTTCTTTAAAATTGTTACCTACAAATAATAAGCAAGAAGTGGAAAAAATGTTACACGAAACTGAAGAAGCTGTAAATTTAAGTTATAAAGCTTCTACCCCTTCGTTTTATGATTTTAAAGATATAAACAATTATATAACGATCTTAAATTCTGAGGGTATTCTTCCTGTAAAATCTCTACTTGAAATCACTAAAATATTTAAATTAGCACATGATTTAAAAGTATATTTTAATCAGGATTTTATTGACACTTCAGCTTTTCCTATATTATCCAAATTATTTCAGGCCTTGTATACAAATGCAGGGATTATTGAAAAAGTATCAAAAATTATCTTAGATGAAAATACTATTGATGATAAAGCTTCAACTGAGTTAAATCATATACGTCAAAAACAAAGAAAAACTGAACAGTTAATAAAAGAAAAATTGAACAGCTTTATACATAGACCTTCTTATTCAAAATATATTCAAGAAAGCATTGTAACTATCAGAAATGACAGATTTGTTATTCCTGTTAAAGAAGAATATCGCTCACAAATAAAAGGATTCGTTCATGATGTATCAAATGCAGGATCAACTATTTTTATCGAACCTACTATAATTTTTGAGCTAAATAATGAACTTAATAATTTAAAAATGGATGAAGAAATAGAAATTGAAAAAATTTTAAAAGAACTAACTGCTTTATTTTATCCATATGTAAATGAATTAGTTGAAGATTCTACAATTATTGGAAAACTTGATTTTATATTTGCCAAAGCAAAGTTTTCAAACTCAATAAAAGGTATTACTCCTAAAATTAATAAAGAAAAAAAACTCAATTTAACAAAAGCTAGGCATCCTTTAATTAGCGAAACTGTTGTTGTTCCTATATCAGTCGAACTTGGAAATAATTTCACAAGTCTAGTTATAACTGGTCCAAATACTGGTGGTAAAACAGTAACTCTAAAAACCATTGGACTTCTTGAACTTATGGCTTGTAGTGGATTAAATATTCCGGCAGACGAACATTCAAGTATTTACGTATTTGATAAAATTTTCGCCGATATCGGTGATAATCAAAGCATTGTAGATTCATTAAGTACATTTTCTTCACATATGTTAAATATCGTAGATATTATAAATTCGGCAACTTCTCAATCTTTAGTACTAGTTGATGAACTCGGCTCTGGTACAGACCCACTAGAAGGTGCTGCTCTTGCCATAAGCATTTTAGAATATTTAAACAAAAATCATTCCTTGGTTGTTGCAACTACACATTATCAAGAACTTAAAAACTATGCACTAGAAAATGACGGTTTTGAAAATGCTTGTGTAGAATTTGATTTAACTACTTTAAGCCCTACTTTCAACTTATTAATTGGAATTCCTGGTAAAAGTAATGCTTTTGAAATTAGTCAAAAACTTGGTTTATCTGAATCTATTATAGAACGTGCAAAAAAATTAATTTCTACTGATGATATACATATTGAAGAATTGTTAAAAAATATCTATGATAATAAAGTTCAAACTGAAAAAAATAAAATAGAAAGCGAGAAAAAACTAGTTGAAATTTCTGAGTTGAAATCTCATTTAGAAAAAGATAATATAAATCTTAAAAAACGTGAAAACGAAATCATCAATAATGCTAAAATTAAAGCAAGAGATTTACTTTTAGAAACTAAGGAAGAAATTGACGACATTATCAAACAAGCTAACTCAACTAAAATAACCTCAAAAGAATTAAACTCTTTACGTAATAATTTAAATAAAAACATTAAAGATTTACATATTTCAAATAGTGGGAACAACAAGACTAAATCTATGAATAAAATTAATAAATCAGACATTCATCAGGGACTCGAGGTCTTTGTAAATAATGTTGGTAAACAAGGAACTGTAATTTCAAATATTTCTAAAGATAACGAAGTACAAGTTCAAATTGGAATTATTAAAATGAGTGTTTCTATTGACGACCTCTCTCCAATCTTAAAAAACAATTCAAAAAAAAGCAAAAATACTGTAAATTATGCTAATCCCTCAAAAATTAAAACTATTTCTTCTGAACTAAATATTATAGGTATGAACGTTGAAGAAGCTGTACCAATTGTTGATAAATTCCTAGATGATGCAACCCTAGCTAAATTACAAAATGTCAGAATAGTTCATGGTAAAGGAACTGGAAAACTTCGCAAAGGAATACATCAGTTCTTAAAAAAGAATGGACATGTTGCTAGTTACAGATTAGGAACATTTGGTGAAGGTGAAGCAGGAGTAACAATAGTAGAATTAAAGTAAATAAAAATAAAAAAAGTTAAAATTGTACAATGTATAATTTTAACTTTTTTAATTTTTAAACATATTTTTCAACTCTTACTACTTGTCTTCCACTCCTTGTTGTTCCTGTAACTTCTTTTATTATAAATCTTCCTTTTCCTCTAATTGTTAAAACATCTTCCATTTTTAATTGTTTAGCTTGTTTTGTTTCATTCTGCCCATTAATAAATACTCTCTCTTGTTTTATTATCTGAACCGCCTTATTTCTAGATGTTCTAGCCAAATCAGATACTACCGTATCTAAACGTAAAGACGGCACTATTATCTTTACATCTTCTACACGTATTTCTTGTTTTTTCAACTCCTTAATCTCTTTAATACTTATTTTACTATTTTGAAATCTAGTTAATGATGGTAATTCATTTTCTAGTATTGTTGCAAATTCATTTACTGTAATAATATCTGCTCCATTAGGTGAAACAACTATATCTCCTACTTTCTCTCGTTTTAGTCCAAGTTTTACAATTCCACCTAAATAATTCCTGTGTGAATATTTTCCCTTATTTTCTTCAGCTAATTCTATACGAACTACTTTTACTAAATTTTCATACTGATTTTTAATAACTATATCTTCTTCATGTTCTGGATATACAACTAATATCTTTCTCTCAGCTTCTTCATATCCACCATATAAAATATAGTTTGTAATATTATTTTTCTTTAAAAAAGCTTTTACTAAAGATAATTGATACATATCTAAAAAGTCTGTGCTTTCAACTGAATTTTTTCTTTTTGATAATTCTATTTTATCTGTTACCTGTGCTAGACATGCTTTGTCGTCTTGCCTTTCCATTTTTTCCTCCTATAATTTTATTTATAATACTTTCAATATCCTGCTTATATTGTTTTTCTAATTCTTCAACTGAACCATGTTCAATAAATTTATCAGGATATGCCAAAACATCTATTTTTATATTTTTCAAATTTTCGTCAATTATCAACTCTTTAACAGTAGTCCCTAATCCATTTATAATAGTTCCATCCTCCATTGTTAGTACCCTTTTTGTTTTTTCGATAGATTTCTTTATTGTAGTTGTATCAAAGGGTTTAAGAAATCTCGCATTAATTACTTCTACTTTCATATCATGTTCTGTTTTTAAAATTTCTGCAACTCTTATTGCTTTTGCTACAGTTTTACCAATTGCAATAATTGTTATATCATTGCCTGATTTTATTATTTCTGATTTTCCTAACTCTATTTTTTTTGACTTATTTTTTACATTATTCCATAGTTTAACATCTTCACCACCTCTTGGATAACGTATTACTACTGGCTTTTTTAAAGTAATTGCATAATCCATCATTTTTTCTAACTCTTTGAAATTTTTCGGAGCCATAATCGTTAAATTAGGTACTAAACGGAAAAATGACATATCTAACATTCCTTGATGAGTTTCTCCATCCGCCCCTACAATTCCAGCTCTATCAACACACATTATAACTGGCAAATTTTGAGTTGCAATATCATGAATAACTTGATCATATGCTCTTTGATAAAATGAAGAATAAATAGATACAAAAGGTATAATCCCCTCTTTTGCCATTCCTGCTGCTAAACATACAGCATGTTGCTCTGCTATTCCTACATCAAAAAATCTTTCTGGAAATTTTTCATAGAATTTTGACATTCCTGTCCCATCTTTCATGGCTGCTGTAATTGCAACAATTTTATCATTTTCTTTTGCAAGCTTTATTAACTTCTCTCCAAATATTTTTGAATAGTCTGGTTGCTTTGCTTTTTTTGCTTTTCCGTCTTTTATATTAAAAGGTGCTGTTGCATGATATTTATCTGGATTTTTTTCAGCTATTTCATATCCTTTTCCTTTTTTAGTCAAAACGTGAATCAATACTGGTCCTTTTACTTGCTTACTTAAACGTAATATATTTTCTAACTCCTGAATATTATGTCCATCTACTGGACCTAAATAACAGAACCCTATATCTTCAAAATACATTTTAGGTATTACTAATTGTTTAATCGCTCTCTTACTTCTTTGACATATTTTTACTATTGGTTTCCCTACTAAAGGCACTTTTAAGAGTGTATGTTTCAAAGATATACTAGATTTTTTATATAACTTTTTTGTACGTAATTTTCCTAAAAATCTATTTAGTCCTCCACTATTTTTTGAAATACTCATTTCATTATCATTTAGTATTACAGTCAAATTGCACTGACTAACTCCTGCATCATTCAATGCTTCTAACGCCATTCCTCCTGTCATAGCTCCATCTCCAATAACTGCTATAACTGAATTGTTTTCTTTTTTTATATCTCTTGCTCTTGCCATTCCAAGAGCTGCTGATATTGATGTACTACTATGTCCAGTATTAAAGCAATCTGTTTCAGATTCATTTGTTTTTGGAAAACCAGCTATACCTCCATATTTTCTTAATGTTTTTAAATCTTCTTTTCTTCCTGTCAAAATTTTATGAACATATGATTGATGTCCAACATCCCATATTACCTTATCTTTCTCAAAATTAAAAACACTATGCAATGCAATTGTTAGTTCGACGACTCCAAGATTAGAAGCTAAATGTCCTCCATTTTTTGAAACTATTTTTAATATATATTCTCTTATTTCCTCTGCAAGCTTTTCTTTTTCATTAAGTGTCATTTTTTTTAGCTCATTTGAACCTGTAATTTTTTCCAACATCCTTCTCTCCTTACTATTTTATTATTTTATCATATTTATTAGATTTTTTCTACCTTTTTCAACAATTCAGGGTTGTTTTTTTGTACCTTTTTATGTTAAAATAAAATAGATATAATTAATATAAGAAGGAAGTTGTAGAATATGAAAAATATAATTAATAATAATGTGTTTTTAAAAATTTTTATAGTTACTTTTATTCTTATGGCATTCTTAGTAAATATATGTTTTGCATCATACGAAAATGTAACTATGACAGTTGAATCAGAACCAGAATGTAAATTTTATTTTACTGATTATTCTTATTTTGAAAAAAAATTGGTTGAAAAAGATACCGATAATAAAGAAGTTACAATTCAACTCTCTGTTGTAAATAATGAACCAGTAGATATTCCAACAGGTGAATTAATGATTGTTTTAGACAGCTCTAAAAGTATGAATGATCAAATTGGTGATAAAACAAGATACGAAATAGTATGTTCTTCTGCAAAGCAATTAGTTTCTAAATTATTAAGTGGTAATGATCAATTAAAAATTGGTATTGTTAATTTCTCTTCAGCTGAAGATCCAAACCAGGAAGCACAATTAGATAAAGATGCACAATTAATTTCAGGATTTTCAAATAATATTTCAGAATTACATAGTGCAATTGATTCAATTAAATATACAGGTTCTAGAACAAACTTAGATGCAGGAATAACTTTAGCTAGTCAACAATTTACAAATACTTCAAATGAAAAATATATGGTTGTTTTAACAGATGGTGTTCCAAATTTAGCTATCAACGACAGAAACTATTTTGGTGATTCTGTAATTAATACAACAAAATCTAAATTACAATCTATAAGTGATTCAGGAATTAATATTATAACAATGCTTACAGGTATTAAATCTCCTGACCATACCCCACTTCCAAATATAAGCAAAACTTATGAACAAATTATAGAAGAAATTTTCGGAACCACATCTAATCCAACTGTCGGAAAATTCTTTTATGTTCAAGACTCTGAAATCGAAACTACTATTACAGAAACAATTTATGAAAGTTTAAAACCTATACTAGAATCACTTAAAAACATTAAAATAACAGATTATTTTCCACAAGAAATAATAGATAATTTTGATTTTGCATATGTAAAAGATCCAACTCACGGAAGTATATCTCCTAGTGTAAATACTTCAGATAATAGTATTATATGGGAAATTCCAGAAGTTAATCCTAATGAAACTGCTATTGTTCAATATACATTAAAGTTAAAAGAAGATTATGATCCAGAAATACTTGATAAACTTATAAATACTAATGATGGTGTAGATGTAGAATATGATGACTTTGATGGTAATCCTCAGAAAAAGCACTCTGATATAACACCTACTTTAAAATTAACTGAACCATCTCCATCACCTAGTCCTTCTCCTAGTCCTTTACCTAGTCCTTTACCTAGTCCTTCTCCATCTCCATCTCCAAAGCCATCACCTAGTCCTTCTCCAAAGATGGTAGAACCTGCACCAACTATTTTACCAAAAGCAGGAATTCCAATCCTTATAACATTATTTATAACTCTTACTGGATCTTCAGTATATTTCTTAATAAAATATAAGAATATAGATAATCAATTAAAACATTAATAAACTCTAAAAGAACTCAGCTTATTATAAGTTGAGTTCTTTTTCTATTTTTAATAATCTATTATATTTACTAACTCTATCAGTTCTACATGGTGCACCTGTCTTTATTAATTTACAGTTTGTTGCTATAGCAATATCTGCAATAGAAGTATCTTCCGTTTCTCCAGAACGATGTGAAATAATTGTTGAATACCCTTTTTGTTTTGCTAATTGAATAGTTTCTAAAGTCTCAGTTAATGTCCCTATTTGGTTTGGTTTAATTAATATAGAATTTGCCACATTATTTTTTATTCCTTTTAATAATCTTTTTTTGTTAGTAACAAATAAATCATCTCCTACTAATTGAATCTTTTCCCCTACACTATTTGTTAAAACTTGCCAACTTTTCCAATCTTCTTCTGCTAATCCATCTTCAACAGATACTATCGGATATTTTTCACATAATTTTTTTATATATTCAATCATTTGTTCTTGTGTTTTTAGTTCTTTGCTCTTCCAAAAATAATATCCATTTTGATTAATTTTTCTTGCTTCTTCAAACATTTCTGTACTTGCAATATCTAAAGCTAAAACTATATCTTTTTTTGGTTCATAACCAGCAATCATTATAGCTTTTATAATCATATCTAAAGCTTTTTCATCATTATCTAAATTAGGTGCAAATCCTCCTTCATCTCCTACTCCAACACTATATCCTTCTTCTTTTAAAACATTCTTTAAAGCATAATAAACTTCTACGCCTCTTTTTAATCGTTCGGAAAATGTTATTTCTCCTATTGGCATAATCATAAATTCTTGTATATTAATATTATTATCTGAATGTTTTCCTCCATTTAATATGTTCATCATTGGAATAGGTAGAACTTGTGCTTGAATTCCACCTAAATACTCATAAAGTTCCATTCCTAATGAATTAGCTGCAGCATTAGCTATTGCCAGTGAAACACCTAAAATACTATTAGCTCCTAAATTTGATTTATTTGGTGTATTATCTAGCTCTATCATAATATCATCTATCTTTTTTTGTTCATATACATTTTCACCAATCAGTTTTTTCGATATTTTTTTCTGAACATTTTCTACTGCTTTTTTTACACCTTTTCCATTATATCTTGATTTATCTCCATCTCTTAGTTCCATAGATTCAAAGCTTCCAGTTGAAGCTCCTGAAGGAACCTTAGCTATTCCTTGTATATCATTATCTAAAGTTACTGTAACTTCAACTGTCGGATTTCCTCTAGAGTCTAATATTTCTAAAGCTTGAATATTTTTTATTTTTAATTGTTTTTTCATAACTCCTCCTTCCATATTTTAGTATTTGCAAATTTTTATTTTTTATGCTAAGATATGAATACTATATATAAAAATTGGGAGGATGGTTACAATGTATGAAGAAAACGATGAAAGAAAAGAACTAGAAGTCGTAAAAGGTGATGGTACGGGAATAGATATATCACCAGCTTATAAACACTTAAATGATACTAAACCAGAAAAAAGACCAACAAATATAGTAATACCAAAAGAAATGAATGATGAAAAAGATTCTGATGAAGAAAATTAAAAAATCCAACTTTTAAGTTGGATTTTTTTATCTTTATCTATTTGTTATTTCTTCTAAATCTAATAACTCTTTCCACCTAGCATCTACTTCTTTTTGGAACTCTTCTATCATCCATTCATTACCTGTTTTAAACATGTGTTTAAACCTCTTTTGTGGTTTTAAGAATTCTTCAATTGGTAGTTTATTTTTAGGTTTATATGAAATATGATAAACACCATCTACAACTTCGTATAATGGCCAATAACACGTTTCTACTGCCAATTTATTTATTTTCATTAAGTCTTCTGTCGCATATCCCCAACCTCTTGGGCAAGGTGCTAATACATTTAAGAAAGCTGCTCCTTTTGTGTATATTGCTTTTTCTGCCTTTTCATATAAATCACTAAAATTCATATATCCTAAAGTTTGTGCAACATATGGTAAATGATGTCCTACCATAACTTTTGCCAAATCTTTTCTTGCTTGCATTTTTCCTGGAATAACAGATCCAGCAGGTGATGTAGTAGTATCAGCAAAACGAGGTGTTGCTGATGAACGTTGGATACCTGTATTCATATATGCACCATTATCATAACACACATATACCATATCATGTCCACGTTCCATAGCTCCTGATAAACTTTGTAGACCAATATCATAAGTTCCACCATCTCCACCAAAAGCTATGAATTTTGTTTCGCCTTCTGGTAACTTTCCTTGTTTTTTCATTCCTTGATATGCAGCCTCAACTCCTGAAAGTGTTGCTCCTGCACATTCAAAAGCTGTATGGATAAATGAATCTGTCCATGCCGTATATGGATAAATAAAAGTTGAAACTTCCATACAACCTGTAGCGTTTGCTACTACTGCATGATCTTCAGGTTTTAATGCTCTCATTACCATTCTTGCTACTGGTGGTGCTCCACATCCCGCACACATTCTGTGTCCAGAAGTAAATCTTGAAGGTTTAGTTGCTATTATTTCTTTCATATTATATGCCATAATTATTTCTCCTCCCTTCTTAATCCTAAATAACGATAAGGATTTCCTATATTTTCATTTTTTACTATTTCTCCTAAATCATTATATACTGATTCTATATCTGTTTCTGTAGTATCTCTTCCTCCTATACCATAAATATAATTTACCATTGGTACAGATTTTTTATTAACATACATAGCTGAAGTAATATCTTCAAATAAAGCTCCTCCTGCTGCATTTAACGAATCTGATTTATCTAAAATCGCTACAGCTTTTAGATGACTCAATGCTTCTGCAACTTCTTCAGATGGAAATGGTCTAAACATACGAATCTTTAGAAGTCCTGCCTTTACACCTTGTTCTCTTAATTTATTTACAACAGCTTTTGTAGTTCCTGCTGTAGAGTTCATACATACTATTGCAATTTCAGCATCATCTAATTTATATTCTTCAAAGAAACTATATTTTCTACCTGTTAACTCTTCAAATTCTTTTGATACGTCTGCAATTACTTTTTTGGCAGCTTTCATAGCTTCTGCTTGTTGAGCTTTGTGTTCAAACAAAAATGCTTGTAAATCTAATGGACCAATTGCTATTGGTTCTTCTCTATTTAATAAATAATGTTCTGGTTTATATTCTCCAACAAAAGCTTTTACCTTATCATCTTCAAGAAGTTCGATATTTTCTATTGAATGTGAAGTAATAAATCCATCTTGACATATCATCAATGGTAATTTTACATCTGGGTGTTCTGCAATTCTATGTGCCATTAATGTATTATCATAAGCTTCTTGATTGCTTTCAGAAAATAGCATTATCCATCCTGCATCTCTTACTCCCATTGCATCTGAATGATCATTATGGATATTTAATGGTCCTGAAACTGCTCTATTAACTAAATTTAGAACTATTGGTAAACGTAAACTTGAAGCGATATATATCATTTCCCACATTAATGATAAACCATTTGCAGAAGTAGCTGTCATAGCTCTTGCTCCTGCTGCTTGGGCACCAATACATGCACTCATTGCACTATGTTCGCTTTCAACTGCAACAAATTCTGTATCAACTTGTCCATTTGCTACGAATGTTGAAAAATATTGTGGTATTTCTGTTGAAGGTGTTATAGGAAATGCTGCTACAACATCAGGGTTTATTTGCTTCATAGCTATAGCTACTGCTTCATTACCACTTAAACGTTCTCTTATTCCCATATTATTTTCCCTCCTCTTTCATTTCAATTGCTCCAAAAGGACATACTTGAGCACAAACTCCGCATCCTTTACAATAATCAAAATTAAAATCTTTCCTTTTTTGATCTTCACCAACTGGAATAGCATCATCTGGACAAACTGGGAAACAAAGTCCACATTGTTTACATTTTTCTTCTATATAAACTGGGCATGAACTTCTCCAATCTCCTGTTTTAAAATCTCTAGCATTACCAGATGTATAAATGTCACCACCAGGAGTTAATTTTTCCATTGGTGTTGAGTTATTTATTTCTGTCATAGTTTTTTTACCTCCTTTAATGCCATTTCTAAGGCTTTCATATTACCTTCAATAACTTCAGGTTTTTTAGCAAATTTATGTTTAAAAGATCCTTTCATATCTTCCAAAAGTGCTTCATCTGACATTATTCCAGCTACTTTAACTATAGCAGCAAGCATTGGCGTATTTGGAAAATATCTTCCTAAAGCTTCTTCTGAAATCTTTCTAGCATTTATAATATAAATGTTTCCTTTATATCCTTTTAAATGCTTTTTTAATTCTTCTCCTTCTTTAGTTGTGTTAATAACAATTGCTCCTGTTTCTTTAAGCCCTGCTGTAACATCAACACAATCTAATAAACTATCATCTACCACGACAACATAGTCAGGGTTATATATATTGCTATGCACCGTTATTGGTTCATCACTTATTCTATTATAAGCTGTTATTGGTGCACCCATTCTTTCAGGTCCATATTCAGGAAAACCTTGAATAAACTTACCTGTATTAAATGCTGCATCAGCTAGCAATAAAGATGCTGTTTTCGCACCTTGGCCACCTCTACCATGCCATCTAATTTCTATTAAGTTACTCATGATTTTATAGCCTCCTTTAAAAATTTCCTAAGTAAATTATATGTATAAAAAACTATAAAGTCAAGAAAAAAAAGTCTATTTTTGAATAGACTTTTTAATTTATTTTGTCTTTTTCTGTTATTTTCTGTTTTGTTGGAATCATAAATAAAGATCCTACTATTATTGGTAAATAAAATGTATATAATCTCCAAAATAATATAGACATATTTATGGTACCTTGTTTAAATATTGAATTAAATAATAGTAAAAATCCTCCTTCTGCTCCTAAACCTGAACCTGGAGTTGGTACAAACATTAAGATTAATAATAAAAATGCTTGTATAGGTATTATTTGCCAAATGCTAATTCCTGAATTTCCAAATGCTCTGTATACCATATAAGTAATTGAATAATATGCTAAGCTTTGTATACAAGCAATAATAAACATTAGAGCTACTGTACTTTTTTGAGATTTCATATTTTGAAATTGATTTGAAAAATTATCTATACTTTTTTCTAGTTTTGCAACTCTCTTTTCAGGATGTTTTACAATATGTATTTTCGCTAAAATTTTTATAATTCCCTTTGATATTGACTTAATTATTTTCGGATTAATTCCTAATAATATTACTCCAACTATCGCTATTATATTTATTGAAAATCCCAAAATTGTTATCCATAAATATTGTTTCATCATTGTTATAAAGAAATCTAATTGAAAAATCGCGACAATTAATGTTGTTATTACTAAAGCAGATTGCGTTATAGCAAACTTCATTGCTAATGCAGATGCCGAATCACTTATACGTTTTCCTGTTTTTGTTAATTCATATGCTTGCATTGGCTGACCACCTGTTGCAAATGGTGTAATATTATTAAACAGTAATCCAATCATAGTTACCTTTATTGAATTAGTAAATTTCTGATTTTTATACATCTTTTTTATTGGTATATGCAAATTTATACTTTCACAAAACCAATGTATTAATAAACATATCAATCCTGCAAAAACCCATCTATAGTCTACTTGTGTTAATATATTTATTATATTATCTATCCCATCCACAATAATCATATATGCTGTCAATCCTATAAATATAACGGCAATTATTATGAAATTTATTTTTGACACTTTTTTATTTACTGGTTTTACATCAACCTCATCTTCTTTTAGTTCAATCTTTTCCTCGTCCATAAATAAACTCCTTCGTCATTAAAAAACAAAAGGTAAATTTTCTATACCACACAGTTTAAAACACTATTAAAGTGCTACAGGCACGGTATATAAAATTTACCATTTTACTTTTATTGTTCTTCCGGCGCTTCAACTGGGCAAACTCCTGCACATGTTCCGCATGATATACAAACAGACTCGTCTATTTCATATTTTGAATCTCCTTGTGATATACATTCTACAGGACATTGTGCCGCACAAGCACCACATGATATACATTTATCAGTTATTTTAAAAGCCATTATTTTCACCACCTTCCAAATCAAATCTATATATCTAATTTTGTTGTTTTTTATTTTCAATATCTTGTTTTTCAAGTTCTTCTAACTTAGCTAATTCAGCTTCATTTTCTATTTCTTCTTGCGTTGCCTTTTCTTCTTCTACATCTTTTATAACTTTAATATCTTTTGCATCATATTTTCTATAAAAATATCCATCTCCATCTTCTTCTTTTATTTTGACTCTTACCTTTTCTTTTAAAGTTTCAATAGATTCAACTTCTCCTTCTCCTTCCTCTGTTTTTACAATAGCCCCAACTTTAGGAAGGCGTTTTAATTTTTCTTCATATATATCATGTTCATATTTTAAGCAACACATTAAACGTCCACAAGCTCCAGATATTTTATATTGATTTAATGAAAGATTTTGTTCTTTTGCCATCTTTATTGAAACAGTTTCAAAATCATTTAAGAAACTACAACAACATAATTCTCTTCCACATACTCCATTTCCACCTATTCTTTTTACTTGATCTCTAACACCAATTTGTCTTAATTCTATTCTAGTTTTATAAATTGCTGCCAAATCCTTTACTAATTCTCTAAAGTCAATTCTTTCATCTGCAGTAAAGTAGAATAGTATTTTACTATTATCAAATTTACATTCAACATCTATTAAGTTCATATCTAACTTATGCTCTTTTATTTTCTTTTCGCAAACATTAAAGGCTTCTTTTTCTTTTTTCTTACAATCCTCGTAATGTTTAATGTCTTTATTATCTGCAATTCTAATCACTTTTTTTAATGGCTCAATAATTTTGTCATCTTCTACTACTCTATTAGAAATAACTACTGTTCCTAGCTCTTCGCCTTGAACAGTATCGACAATAACTTTATCACCTTTATTTACTTTTATATTTTTAGGATTAAAAAAATAAATTTTCCCTACCTTTTTAAATCTTACTCCTATTATACTTTTCAATTCATTTCCCTCCACATGTTCCATATCATATTGTCTATACACATATCATAATTACTATTTTGTCTTAGTCTTATTTTAGTATCTTCTACTACTGAAATACATTTTGCATATTGATGATTTGTCCTAGCCAATTTTAATAATATATTATTTATATATTCTAAAATCTTTTGTATTTCTTCTTTTGATTGATATAAAATTTCAGCTTTGTTTGTAATTTGAATTAAATCATTTGTATTTATATTATTTAGCAATTGGTTTATTTTTTCATATGTTTCATTGTCATCTTTTAATTGAATTGCTTTTGCTATACTACCTTGGAACATTTCTAACATTGTTTGAGTTGCATTTAATTGATAATTTCGTTTTAAAAAATTTCTCATTTCTTCATCTTTAATTGGTTCAAAATGAAGAATCATACATCTTGATTTTATTGTACTTAACAAAGCACTTTCGTTTGTTGCAATTAAAATAATTGTTACAAACTCTGGTGGTTCCTCCAATGTTTTTAATAAGCAATTTTGTGCATCAACTGTCATTTTGTCCGCATTATCAATTATATAAACCTTTTGCTTTGATATAATGGGTTTTTCTTGTACTTTTACTTGCATCTCTCTTATCTGATTAATTTTCAAACTATTTCCATCTGGTTCAATAAGAAAAAAGTCAGGATTATTATTAGAGTCAAATTCGAGGCAAGACTTACATTTGGCACAATAATTGATTTCATTTTCACATAATAACATTTTGCTAAATTCTTTAGCTATTAATTTCTTTCCAATTCCTTCTATTCCTGAAAATAAATAACTATGTGAAATTTTCTTATTTTTTATTGTGTCTAATAATAATTTTTTTATTTTTTCGTTTCCTATAATATTGTCAAACATTATCTCTCCTATTCTACTTTTCCGAATACTCCTAAAGGCCAGATTCTAATTGATACTTTACTTTCAATTTTTTCAAGTGGTATACATCCAAAAGCCCTACAATCTGTACTATGATTTCTATTATCTCCCATTGCAAATATCGTTTTTTCAGGTACTGTAAAGTCATCAAATCCATTTCCCATAATATCAGTTACTATTCCTTCTTGTAGATAGTCTTCTTGCAATTCTTCTCCATTTATAAAAACTTTTCCTTCTTTTATTTCAACATGTTCTCCTGGTAAACCTATAACTCTTTTTATATAACTTCTCTTTCCTATTTCTAAAAAATTATACATAAACCAATCAAAACCTTTTTTATATTCATACTCTGCAACAGGATTTGATTGATCTATTTCGCTTGAATTATAAGTTACTTTACTTGGCTCTTCAAATGTAATAATATCTCCACGTTTAGGCAAAGTTTTAGTTGTCCTTCCCCATCTATTTAGCCAAAGTCTTTGATTTTGCTCTAATGTTGGGTACATTGATACTTGTTTTACTATAGTTGGAGTTCCTATAAAATATCTAAATAATACTGCCAAAATAACTGCAATTATAATGCAATATATCCATTCCATAAATTCTTTTAGCTTTGAGCCTTCCTTTTCTTCTTTTTTATCACTCTTTATATTCTCAACTTTTTCTTCTTGTTCATTTTTTTCTTCCAACTTTATCTCTCCTTATTGATTTTTCTTTATTATTATACATTATAAATGATACTTTTTCAATTTATTTATTATTATTTTTAGTAGGTATACGAACAACAACTTCTGTACCTTGTCCAACTACACTTTTTATATCTATACTTCCACCATTTTTATCTAAAATTTCTTTAGCTATTGATAGACCTAATCCAGTTCCTCCCATTTCTCTAGTACGTGCTTTGTCAACTCTGTAGAACCTCTCAAATATTCTATTTAAATCCTTTTCAGGAATTCCAATTCCATTATCAAATATTTTTATATAAGCATCATTATAGACAAAACCTACATAAATCTTTATCTCTCCGCCCTCTTTTGTGTACTTTATACTATTTGTTAATATGTTAAGCACTACTCTCTCTATATCATATTTATTTGCATATACTGGTGGAACATCGGCTGTAACAAAACAATCTACACTATGTTTCTTTTTCATTATTTCTATTGCAAGTTTATCTTGGCATTTTTTAACTAATTCTCCCAAATCAAACTGTTCTTTTTGCGTATTTTTATTTTCACTATCATATCTTGAAAGTGTTAGAAGATCTGTAACCAATCTTGCCATTCTTCTAGCCTCAGATGCAATAACATCTAAAAACTTATGTTGTGTTTCCTTATCGTAATCTCCTTCTAACAATGTATCTGCATATCCCATTATAGATGTAATTGGTGTTTTTAGTTCATGTGACACATCTGCAACAAATTCTTTTCTCATTTCATCAAGTTTTACATGTTCAGTAATATCTTGAACTACTGCAATTACACCATCTGGTCTATCTTCCTCATTTTTAAATGGTGCAAAAAAGACATTAATATATTTCTCGTCCACTTGTATTCTTTGCTCTGTTGATGTCCAATTTTCTAAATAAATTATTTTCTCCATATTGATATCTAGCTTAAATTTTTTAAATATATCTGTAAATGTACTATCTTCTGGTCTAATACTTAAAAGTTCTTTAGCTGCAGGGTTAATTAATATAATTTCACCTTCCATATTGAACGCAATGATTCCATCAGTCATATGTAACAAAATTGTTTCTATCTGATTCTTTTGGGTTGAAACTTCTCTTAATTTTTCATTCAATTCTTTTGTCATAATTCCAAGTAAATCATCTATTTTTTGAGATTCTGATTTTCTTTTGTGTCTCTTCTCTGTAACTTCTATATCTTGTCTAGTTATTTTCTCAGCACTTTTAATTAATTTATTTTTCGGATAAATTACATATTTAGATAAATATATTGCAAGAAAAATTCCTATTACTGCAAAAACTGATGAAGTTATGATAAGTGCTGTTTTTGTATTTGTTTGAGCTATATAAACAGCATTTTTCATAGCTTCATTAGAATCTACTATCACTGCTTCTTTTATATCTGATATTTGCAATAAAAATATTATACCTAAACTAACTAATATAGTTATTCCTGTTAAAAAGTATATTGTTATTACTTTTGCTTTTGTTTTTTTTGACATGTTTTTATCATTCCTTTACCAATTCTTTTATTTCTTTATAAATTTTTTCTTCCACATCCTTTGTTGCTAATTTTAGTGCATTTTCTGACATTTCTTTTTCTTTGTTTTTATTCAGAATTATTTTTTCTATATTCTTATTTAATCCCTTAGCCTCTAGCTCATTATTTAATATAATATTGGCTGCTCCTACTTTCTCTAATGCTTTTGCATTATATAGTTGATGGTCTCCACTAACATTTGGTAAAGGTATTAATATAGAAGGCTTACCCAAATTTGCTATTTCTGTTACAGTCATAGCTCCACTTCTAGCAATAATTAAATTAGATATATTCATCAACTCTTCCATGTTATAAATATATGGAATGATTTTCATATTCTCTATATTATTTATATTAATATTGTTATCTTCTAATTTTTCTTTTATTATATCATACTGCTTTGGTCCAGTTGCCCAAATAACTTGATATTTATTATTAAGTTTTCTTTCAATTATATCAACAATAGCTTCATTTATTCTCTGAGCACCTTGACTTCCTCCAAAAATTAATACTATAGGTTTTAATAAATTTAATCCAACTTCTTTTATTATTTTTTCTTTTTGTGCCATAGTATATTCTTTTTTTTGTATTTTTACTGGTGTTCCTGTAAATATGATTTTATTAGCATTTGGTATTCTGTTTATTGCATCTTCAAAAGATACTAGTATTTTATCAGTTTTTTTAGCTAACATCTTTACAGCTTTACCAGGAAATGCGTTACTTTCATGCAACAATGTCGGTATATTATATTTATGGGCTGCTGAAATTGTTGCTCCACAAATATATCCGCCTGTTCCAATTACAATATCTGGTTTAAATTCCTTTATTATCTTTTTCGCCTCTCCAAAGCCTTTTAAAGTCTTACATATTTTCTTAAAATTATCAATCGATATTTTTTTGCTTAATCCATATGCATCGATTGTCTTTAATTCATAACCCGCTCTTGGTACTAGGTCATTTTCTAATCCCCTTGTTGTACCTATAAAAGCTATCTCTGATCCTTTTTCTTCTTTTTTTATTTTATTTGCTATAGCTAAACCTGGATTAATATGACCTGCAGTTCCTGCTGCTGCTATAATTACTCTCATAATATTATCTCCTTTATTTAGAACATATAACTAATTTATCTTTGCTTTGCACTAGCTCTTGAAATATTGAGCAAGACTCCAACTTCACACAATAATATAAATAAAGCTGTTCCTCCATAGCTAAAGAATGGCAGAGGCATACCTGTAGCTGGCATTGATGATGTTACAACTGCAATATTTATTATAACTTGTATCGCTACTAAAGATACTATTCCTATAGCAACAAGACTTCCAAACATATCTGGTGCTCTCATAGCAATTACAATCCCTCTCCATACGAAAATAGCAAATAAAATTATAACAAATGCACATCCTACAAAACCTAATTCTTCCCCTAAAATTGAAAATATAAAATCATTATGAGGTTCTGGTATGTATAAAAATTTTTGCTTTGATTCTCCTAAACCAACACCAAATAGACCACCTGAGCCAATTGCATATAAACTTTGAATAACTTGCCATCCATCACCTGTTGCATCCTTCCATGGATCCAAAAATGTTACAACTCTTTGTAAACGATATTGTGCTGTTGTTACTATTGCAATAATAGTTGGTACTCCAAATGTTATGCCTGTTACCAAAAAGTGCCAAAATTTGCATCCTGCAATTATCATAATTATACTACATATTCCTATAATAACTATTGATGCACTAAAATGTGGTTGCAATAATAGTAACCCTATTACAGGAACTAATGGAATTAAGTGTAATACAAAACCTTTTCCATACTTTGGTAAATTATCTCTATCTTTTGTTAATAGTCCTGCATAAAAAATAATCATCAAGAACTTAACTATTTCAGATGGTTGTACTGATAACGACTCTGTTACATATATCCATCTTTTAGCACCATTTATTTCTCTTCCCACTAATAACGTTATAGCTAATAATAGTATTGAAAATACTAATGCATATTTGTAGAATTTTTGATAAAATCTATAGTCTATTTTAGAAATTATCATCATAAATACCAACCCTGCAATAGCAAAGATTAGTTGTCTAGAAAAATATCTATAGCTATTTCCACTTTCTGAAAGTGCAGAAGGTGAACTTGCTGACAATACCATAATTAGACCTAAAGCCAATAATAATAATACTGATACTAGTAAGGTAAAATCAATAGAGTTATTTAAAAAGCTAGAAAAACTTTTTTCTTTCTTCTTTTTTTTAGCCATTACTCTCTTCCCTTCTTAAACACAATTTATTCCTATAATACATAATAATAATGTTATTAAACTAAACACTATTACTACTTTACTTTCTTTCCATCCTGATAATTCAAAATGGTGATGTAAAGGTGCCATTTTGAAAAATCTTTTTCCTCCTGTTTTCTTAAAGTATACAACTTGAATCATTACAGATAAAGTCTCTATTACTGGAATTAAAGCTATAATTAAAATTAACAATGGCATTTGCAAATACAATGCCATACAAGCAATTATTCCTCCTAATAATAAAGATCCTGTATCTCCCATAAATACTTTTGCTGGATGTAAATTAAACATTAAAAATCCTAGTGTTGCTCCTATAACAACACTTCCAAATATTGAAATTTCTGGATATCCTTTTTGCATTGCAATTACTGTCAAAGCCGTAATAATGATTGTAGATACACTTGAAGCTAACCCATCAATTCCATCAGTTAAATTTATAGCATTTGTTGTTGCTAATAGCACAAATACTGCAAAAGGTATATAAATAAAAACTGGCATTCCTATATATAATGATTTAACTATTGGTAAATATAATGCTGTTCCATTAGCTTTATATAAATAGATAACAAATCCAACTGATATAATTAGTAATCCAAGCATTTTATAACTTGGTTTTAAACCTTTTGTGTTTTTTAGAACCAATTTTTTAAAGTCATCAATAAACCCTATTAATCCAAAACCTATTGTTGCTATTAGAATTGGTATTATTTTATTTGTCGTTTCCTGATTACCACTAGCAGTAAGGTAAACACTTATCCCTATAACAAGAAGAATCATTGTTAAAATAATAATTATTCCTCCCATTGTTGGGGTTCCTTGTTTATTTAAGTGTGATTTAGGTCCATCATCCCTTTCAATTTGACCTACTTTCAGCTTTTTCAATGTCGGTATTATAATCATTCCTGCTACAACAGATGTTAAGAACGATAGTAATAATATCGCAATTTCTATTTTCATTTTTTATCAAACCCTTTTCTTTATTTTTTGTTTTTTTCTAATTTTTCTATTATTTCTTTTACTATTATTCTTTCATCATAATCATACTTCACGCCATTTATCTCTTGATATGGTTCATGTCCTTTTCCAGCAAGAACTATTATATCTCTTTTTGTAGCCATTTTTATCGCCTCTGTTATGGCTTCAGTTCTATCAACTACTACTTTATATTTTCCTTTAGTCTTAACAATTCCTGCTTCTATTTCTTTAACTATATCTTCTGGTTTTTCTTTTCTAGGGTTATCTGAAGTAATAAATGTAAAGTCTGCTATTTTTCCTGAAATTTCTCCCATTATAGGTCTTTTTCCAGTATCTCTATCTCCACCACAACCAAATACTGATATTACTTTTCCTCTAGTATAACTTTTTACTGCTTGTAATATATTTTGTAAGCTTTCAGGTGAATGAGCATAGTCAATCATAATTGGTAATTCTAGTTTATTATCCACTAGCTCTGATCTTCCTGGTACTCTAACTTGTAACAAAGCTTCTTTTATTGTCTCACTGTCAATTCCTAATTTTTGTGCAACACTAATTGCTGCTAGTGAATTATATACACTAAATCTTCCTGGAATTCCAACCTTAACTCTTTCATTTCTAGTTGTTAGTTTTACTCTAAAGTCAACATATGAGTTCGTAATTGTTATATCTTTCGCTAATAAATTAGCATAGTTATCTATTCCATATGTTGTAATATTATTATCTTGAAATAGTTTTGGTATTTTAACTCCGTATAAATCATCTGTATTTACAATTCCAGTTTTACACATCTTAAATAATTTTAATTTTGACTCAAAATAGTCTTTCATATCTGGATGTTCTTTTTCACTAATATGATCTTCTGAAAGATTTGTAAATACACACAAATCGAATTGACAACCATCTACTCTATGTAATTTTAAACTTTGAGAAGATACTTCCATAACAACATATTCAACACCTTCATCAGCCATTTCACTAAACATTCGCTGCATTTCTATACTTTCAGGAGTCGTTCTGTCACTATCCTTAAGCCTTCTTCCATTAATATATGTTGCAATTGTTCCAATTAACCCAACTTTTTTTCCTGCTTTTTCTAGTATTTCTTTTATCATAAATGTCGTTGTCGTTTTTCCTTTTGTTCCAGTTATTCCAATCAATTTAAATTTACTTGAAGGATTTCCAAAATAATTTGTAGAACTTATTGCTAATCCTCTTCTAGTATCTGGTAACGCTATTATTGTTACTGTTTCTGGTATAACAGTTGTAGTTAAGTCTATACAATCTTCTTGAACCATAATAGCTACAGCTCCTTTTTGTATAACATCTTGTATATACTTGTGTCCATCTGAAACAAATCCTTTTATCGCTACAAACAAATCTCCTTTTTCAACTTTTCTAGAATCATTTTGTATTTCTCTAATATCTATATCTATATTTCCTCTTGCTTTTATGTTTTCTAAACCTATTAATAAGCTTCTTAAATTCATAACACTTCTCCTTGTATGACAATTTTTCTATCTTATTATATAACTAATTTGTTTTTTTGTATAGCTTTTTGATAAAAAAAAGACCCTTAATTTATATTTATTAAAGGATCTTTTTTTTATTCATTTTATTTATATTTTACAATTTAAAAATCAGTCTCTTGACCCATCATCGTTTTCTAAGTCGACTAAATTTTTTAATGCATTAAGGGCAGAATTTACTATTTCTTTTCTACCTTTTACAAATTCTATTTCCTCTTTATATCTTTCTTTTGCCTTATCTTCAAGAAATTCCAAATGACTTAATTCAATTTGCGAAATATCTTTTCTTTCCCTTAATTCTTTTAAATCTTTTTCAAATTGTCCACTAACAATATATCTCATATTAGATTGGTCTTGTTCATTTTCAAAAGATTTTATTATACCTTCTAATAATAAGTTCTTCGTATCAATTTCTTCTGGTCTTGAAAATTTATCTCTTCCTCTTTTGTATATTTTTAAATGATATTTTTTTGTATCTATATTGTCTCTAATTGTTGGCACTAATGATAAAAAAGATTCATCATGTCTGTTTGCACCAGTTAATTTTGCCCCTGGCTTTTTATTTTTTAAGTTTTCTGCATATCTTTTATGTATTGCAACTCCACTTACTAAATCTCCGACAGCTAAAGCGTGGAAGTCTATATCATAATCATTATCTTCTAATGCTTTTAAATCTACACCAATTATTCCTTGTGTTGATGATGGTGCAACTTCTACAAGAAAATTATAATTGTTATCCATTGCAAAATCAAAAACGTTTCTTGCATGGTCATATCCATCAATTCCTGTTAATGCACCAAAATTAATAGGATCTTTTTTTCTTAGTTCTGAAGCATCAGCTCTTAAACCTTTATACTCATCAGGATTTATTACTGCAGTATCTTTATTTTGATCTAATACCAATTCTCTTAGTTTTGTTTTTCCTGCACCAGTTTGAGCTATTAATATATGAGCTTTTGGTTTCATTTTTCCCTGGCTTCTATTAACTGGTTTTTTATTTCCAAAAGTTGCCACTATAATTTCAAAAAATGTTTTTAAATAATCTTTATCTGATAATCTGTTATCTAGCATTGCTTGTCTAAGATTTTGATCTTTTATATTATCTGATATTTCTGGATTCACCCTCCTGGTAGCATATTTTGCTAATCTTTTTGGATTAATTGGTAATTTAGCAATAAAGTCTTCATTTAACTCTTCCAATAATTCATTTAATGTTTCTTCTGATATTTCGCATAGTTCTCTATTTTTCATCATAAAACTCCTTCTTTGCTTTTAGTTATAACTTTTTCTATTATTTCTTCATTTCCTACGTATACTTGATCTTTTATCTCTTGCAAAACATCAATTCTTTTTTCCAATTCTTTACTTTTATTTTTGTCTTTTTCAATTGAAAAATCATTCATCAATTCTGAAATTTTGTTGTTAATTACCTCAATAGCAAGGTCTATCTTTTCACTATCCATTTAGACTCTTCCTTCCTCATATATAATTTCTAATTGTTCATATTGTTCTTTAGGTGCATTTCTTAGTTTCATTTGTTCTTTTATTAAATTGTATCTATTATTTAATTCTTTTTTTGTTTCAATATTATCAATTTTTCTTGCTTCTTTTATTGCTTCAACTGCAGATTTATACTTACTGTTAGGATATATTTTGATTGGTTCAAATCCACTTATCTTGTTTCCTCTAATATATATTTGAATATCCTTCTTGTCTTGTATATCTTCTACATTCTTTTCAAGAGCATCATATGATTCATTATGTCTTTTTATCCCCGTTAATTTAGCCGTTTTTAGACCATGAATAATTTGCAATTCATATCTTTCATGTATTGATAACAAACTGTTTAGCCTACCAACAGCCAACACATGCACACTTAATTTATATTTATTTTCACATATTGTTTTCTCTATATTTTTACCTACTAGCCCCTTTCTTAATGATGGTGCAGATTCTTTAATTATATTATATTTATGTTCTAAAGCATATTGGTATACGTTATCTGCATGATCATATCCATCTGGTCCAGTTAAGTATGGATATAATATTTGATAATTTTTTGCTATTTCTTGTGCATCATATCTAAAATGTTTATATTTATCTGAATCAACAAATATACAATTTTCTTCTTCTCTTAATATTTTCGCTGTTAAATTACTTTTTCCGCTTCCTGTTTGTGCAGCAACTATATACATTTCTGGATTATTTACAGGTTTTTTATTATAAAATGTTATTGCCATTACATAATAAAAAGTTTTAAGATATTCTTCATCATTTAACAACTTTTCCTTCATTAGTTGTTTAACATCCTCTGATATTCCATCTGAAAATTGAATTTCTTTAACTCTTTTTGCGTATTTTAATAGATTTTCTGGTTTGTCTGGCAACATTTCAATAATTATATTAGGAATATCTTTTATAATCTTTTTATATACCTCTATACTAATTCCTCTTTTTTCCATTCGTTACCCTTTCTTTAGATATTTAATATACCTTTTATTGTTTTTCTATTTGCTTTATATGCCTCTTCTTGAATATCCATAAGATTTTTTAGTTCTTGTTCTAAGATTTTCTTTTTTTCTTCATTATTTTGATTATTTATTTCAAATATTTTCTCTGCTATTCTAGCCATTATTATTTCTAGTGATACTTCTAATTCTACATGCTCTTGCATAATTTTTCTCCTTTTCACTTTCCATAATTTGTTTCCATATTATCATACTATTCGACTTTTTTCAAGTTTTATTCTATTATTTCTTGTTTTTTTGGGATTTTCGCTTCACAATATTTACAACGATATATCTTCTTATCTTTATCAGTCAATATAAAAATATTATCCAACTCTTGCTCTACAGATGTTATACATCTAGGATTTTTACATTTTACAATATTTACTACTTCGCTAGGTAATTTTACATGATATTTATCTACTCTTTTATCATCTTTTATAATATTTATTGTTATGTTCGGATCTATATAGCCTAATATATCTAAATCCAAATCTATACTTTTATCTATTTTTATAATATCTTTTCTTCCCATTTTATTGCTTCTAGCATTAGTAATAATAGCAACTGAACATTCTAACTCTTCTAATTTAAGAGCCTCATATATTTCTAATCCTCTTTTAGCTTGAATATGGTCTATTACTATCCCATCTTTTATACTATCAATATTAATCATTATTATCCTCCTACCTTATATCCAACATTTTTAATATTAGTGCCATTCTAATATATTTCCCATATAAAACTTGTTTAAAATAGCAAGCTCTTGGATCATCATCAACTTCTGTAGATATTTCATTTACTCTAGGCAATGGATGCATTATACACAAATCTTTTTTTGATCTTTCTAATTTTGGTTTATCTAATATATAATAATCTTTTAGTCTTAAGTAATCTTCTTCATTAAAAAATCTCTCTTTTTGAACTCTTGTCATATATAAAATATCAAGTTTATCTATATGTTCTTCTATATCATTAGTTTCTATATATTCTATATTATTTTTTTCTAATATTTCTTCTTTCACATATCCAGGTGTTTTCAATTCTTCAGGTGAAATAAGCACAAATTTAATATTTTTATATCTTGACATTGCAGTAATTAAAGAATGGACTGTTCTTCCAAATTTCAAATCTCCACATAACCCTATTGTTAAATCATTTAGTCTATTTTTTTCACAAGATATTGTTAATAAATCTGTTAGTGTTTGAGTAGGATGATTATGCCCACCATCTCCCGCATTAATTACAGGAACAGTAGTTTTCATAGATGCAACTAACGGTGCTCCTTCTTTTGGGTGCCTCATTGTAATAATATCACAATAACATCCAACAGTTCTTATTGTATCTGCAACACTTTCTCCTTTTGAAGCTGAACTTGTATCTGCAGACGAAAATCCTAACACATTTCCTCCCAATTCCATCATTGCTGCTTCAAAACTAAGTCTTGTTCTTGTACTTGGTTCAAAAAATAAAGTAGCCAATTTCTTGTATTTGCATTTTTCAGAATAAAAATCTGGATGATGCATAATATCTTTGGCTACTTCTATTAATTCGTCTATTTCTGATTCTGTTAAATCTTTTATATCAATTAAATTTCTCATATTTACCTCCTATTTCTGTTATTATTTTAATAAACTTTCTATTTAATGTCAATAACTCTAATATTCAAATAAAAAACACTAAATTTAGTATCTTTTAATATTATTTACTAAATCTTTTATATTAATCATTTTTACTATATCTTTTTAACCATTGAATACTAAAAAAGCTAGCAATATGCTAGCTTTTTCTGTTTTTTCAAAATCTTACTTTACTTTTTATTTAGCTCACTTAAAAGATATGATTTTTAGCTGTTCAAACTTTCTATTTTCTTTTCTAAATCTTCTACTTTTTTTGAAAGTTCATCCGTCTCTATTGCTTTTGAAAAAATGTCCATAATTTTATCTAATATGTCTACATCTAAATACATCAATTGATTCACAAGTCTAAATAGCTCGAAATCTTCAACCTCTTTACCTTCATTTTTCTTGATGCACTGATATTTACATCCTATAATAGATACATAATACCGTTTAATTTCTTCATTTTTTTCTAACATTTCTTTAATTTCAACAACTTCCATTTTCTTTCTAGCTCCTTTTTGGTAATAATTATTAATAATAATTAATTTTCGAAAAAACCTCTCAACTGTATTTACTTGAAATATAAACGATACATATATTATATCATCTGTTTACATAAATGTCAATTGCTAATTTTATTCTTTGTATTTAATTTATGATAAAATCACCTTAAAAGCTTGTAAGCAAAAATTTCACCCTAGTATGTATAAATTTGTAA
>CANQQF010000009.1 GCA_947625985.1 uncultured Clostridia bacterium
ACGGACAAGTTTATTTTACTACATTTTTTATTAAAAAGAAAGACTGTTAACAAAAATACTTTGTCAACAGTCTGAGAAAATGAATTAATTCATTTTCTTTTTTTTTTGAAAAAATTATGAATTTTTTTCAAGTATATTTTTACCCAAAAAACAAAATACTATTAGTGTATAAAAAAAGAATAAATATATAGGAGGATAATCTAATGTATAAGAAAATATTAATTAGCATAATTACTTTATTCTTACTTACTTCTGTTTCTATTCTTTCTTTTGCAACAGAAGAAGGAAAAGATGGACAAGATGTTGTAAATGATGTGAGAAATGCTGTCGGAGGAGCTGAAAATGCTGTAGAAGATGCCGCAAGAGATGTATCAAATACTTCAAAAGATGCAACAGGAAATTTTGAAAATACAATGTCAAACGTAACAGATAATGGAAAAACAAATGATAATGATAACAATTATACAGCAGTTAGAACTGGTACTGATGTTGGTGATGCAACTTTAATGGGGATGAATTCTACAACTTGGACCTGGATTATTTTGGCTATTGCTGCTGTTGGTGTCATTGCTTTAATTTGGGCTTTTTCAACACAAAATAATGACAAACAACAACAATAATTAATTTATAAACAATTTAGTCTAAAAGCGAAGTATACTATTAAGAGTTATTACTTTTATTAGTATACTTCGTTTTATTATTATTTATAGAAAAATTATTAATCTATTGAGAAACAGTATTTATTATGATAAAATATTAATTAAGAGGTGGCATAATTGAGTAAAGATAATAGTAAACAAATAGCAAAAAATCCAACCGCATATTTTAATTATACAATTGAAGATACTATTGAAACTGGTATCGTTCTTTTTGGTACAGAAATAAAGTCTATTCGTACAGGAAAAGTTAATATGAAAGATACTTATGCTTTCATCCGTAAAGGTGAAGTTTATATTAGTGGAATGCATATAAGTCCTTATGAACATGGAAATATCTATAATAAAGATCCTCTACGTGATAGAAAGCTTTTATTAAATAGAAGAGAAATTAATAAATTGATAGGTCTAACAAAACAAAAAGGTTACAGCTTAATTCCCATATCTCTATATTTTAAAGGTAGCTATGTAAAACTAAAATTAGGAATTGGAAAAGGTAAAAAGTTATATGATAAACGTCAAGATTTAGCGAAAAAGGATGCTGATAGACAAATCCGTGCAAACTTTAAAAATAATTATAATTAATAGAGGAAAAATGAAGAATAATAAGAAAACGAATGTCCTATAGGACATTCGTTTTCTTATGCCTTATTACTTGATCCAAATACATTTGTCATTTTATGATAAACTGTTTCTTCAATTAAATTTCTTGCTATTCCTAAATATTTTCTAGGATCAAATACACTTGGCTCTTCTGCAAACACTTTTCTTATTCCTGCTGTCATTGCAAGTCTTAAATCTGTGTCAACATTAATTTTTGAAACTCCTGATATGCTTGCTTCATGTAATATTTCATCTGGTACTCCTTTTGCACCTGGTATATTTGCTCCATATTTGTTACATGTTTCTAATAATTCAGGAACTACCGTTGATGCTCCATGTAAAACTATAGGCGTATCTGGAATTAGTTCTTTTATTTGTTTTAAAATATCAAATCTAAGTTTAGCTTCCCCTTTAAACTTATAAGCTCCATGGCTTGTTCCAATAGCGATTGCTAACGAATCACACCCTGTTCTTTCTACAAATTCTCTAGCTTGTTCTGGATCTGTGTACATAGCATCTGCAGAATCTACTTTAACATCATCTTCTATCCCTGCTAGTTTTCCTAATTCTGCTTCAACTACTACTCCTTTACTATGAGCATAGTCTACAACTTCTTTAGTTTTTTGTACATTTTCTTCAAAATCATATTTTGAACCATCAAACATAACTGATGTAAATCCTGCATCTACGCACATTTTACAAGTTTCGAAATCTGGACCATGATCAAGATGTATAGCTATTGGTATATCAGGGTTTTCTTCTACTGCTGCTTCTACCATTTTCATTAAATATCCTATTCTGGCATATTTTATTGCACTTGATGATACTTGTAATATAACTGGTGATTTTGCCTTTCTAGCTGCATCCATAATACCTTGCATAATTTCCATATTATTTATATTAAAAGCTCCTATTGCAAAATTTTCTTCCATTGATTTTTTAAACATTTTCGTTGTTGTTACTAACATATATTCCTCCATTCTGACAAATATATACTCTTTATACTTTGCCTTTTTTTATTTTATTACTATGTTAGTATTGTATTTCTTAATTTTTTATCTGTCAAGAGTTATTTATTATTGTTCATCATTTTCATAACTTGCACACATTGACTCATCAGGAGTTTTAGTTTCTACATTATTTAAAGGTGCTACATGAATTGATTTTAATTCACATACATTTTCTTCACCATTATTATATGCACAACTACTTACTGTACAATTAATTAATTGTTTCTTTTCCATTGTTTGCCTCCTAAAAAAAAATATCATGAACTATAAAAGTTCATGATATTATTATGTACAGTTTTATTATAACTATGCGTTTTTACTTTCTTTTTCTTTCTTTGCCACAATCTGTTTTCCATTGTAATATCCACAGTTACTGCAAACTCTATGTGGTAATATTGGTTCATGACAATGTGGGCAAGTTGAATAAGTTGGATTCTCTTTTTTCCAAGTTGATCTCTTTTTATGTGTTCTTGCTTTTGACCATCTTCTTTTTGGTTGTGCCATCTTTACTTCCCTCCTCGTACGCGATACTTCTATTATATCATTTTTTTCATTTTTTTCACTATAAGATTATACATTGATTTTCGCGATTTGTCAAATTTTTATTGAAATTTTTTAGTATTTCTTGCATATAATAACTTAATGGAGGTAGTTTATGTGTGGCTTAGTTGGTTATTCTAATTTTAAAAAAGATATTTCAAAAGAAAAAAACATATTAGAAAATATGAACAAAACACTTAAAAATAGAGGTCCCGATGAATTTGGATATTACTTAAACTCTCATGTACTTTTTGGACATAGAAGATTAATTGTCCGTGATGCCATTGGTGGTAAACAACCCATGCTTGTGAAATATTCATTTGGTGAATATGTAATGGTATATAATGGTCAGATTTATAACACTGATGAATTAACAAAAAAATTAAATGAAAATGGAGTGTATTTAGATACAAAATCTGATACAGAAATTTTATTAAAAAGTTATATCACCTTTGGAACAAATATTTTTAAATCACTAAATGGTATTTTCGCTTTTGCAATTTGGAATTCTAAAGATGAAGAACTAATTCTCGCAAGAGATCATTTTGGAGTTAAACCTCTTTTTTATACACAAGTCAATGATAATTTTATTTTTGCTTCAGAAATAAAGGCATTATTTGCTCATCCACAAGTAGAAAAAAAATTAGACTCTCAAGGTATATCAGAGCTATTCGGTATTGGTCCTGCACATACTTTGGGAACAACAATATTTAAAGACATCTATGAAATTAAACCAGCACATTTTGCAATTTATAATAAGTCTGGTTTGCATATTGAAAGATATTGGAAATTAGAATCTAAAGAGCAAAATGATAATTTATCTGAAACATGTGAAAAGTTAAAATATCTTTTAAATGACGCTATTACGAAGCAATTAGTTTCTGATGTTCCATTGTGTACTTTTCTGTCTGGTGGATTAGACTCTAGTATTATTTCCAAATTTGCTTCTGATTATTGCAAAAAAAATAATTTAGCACCATTAAATACATATTCAATTGATTATGTAGATAATGATAAAAATTTTGTTAAAAGTGATTTTCAACCAAATTCAGATAATTACTATATCAACCTTATGAATAAACATTTATATAATAATCATCATAGTGTTGTAATAGATACACCAGAACTTGCAACATATTTAAAAGATGCCGTTATTGCAAGAGACACTCCTGGAATGGCAGACATAGATTCTTCTTTACTTCTATTTTGTAAAAAAGCAAAAGATGAAATGACTGTTGCCCTAACTGGTGAATGTGCAGATGAAATTTTTGGACGGATATCCCTGGTTTTTTAGAGAAGATGCATTAAATAGTGGAACATTTCCTTGGTCTATTGCACTTACTGAAAGGCAAAAACTTTTAAATCCTTCAATTTCTTCTAAAATTAATCTCAAAGAATATATTGATTTTAGATATAATGAAAGTTTAAGTGAAGTTGAAATTCTTGAATCTGATTCAAATGAAACAGCTGAAAAAAGAAAAATCTCATATTTAACTTTATATTGGTTTATGCAAACACTTTTAGATCGTTCAGACAGAATGGCTATGTATAGTGGATTTGAACTTAGAGTTCCATTTTGTGATTATCGTTTAGCACAATATGTTTGGAATATTCCATGGGAAATGAAAGCTTTGAAAGGACGTGAAAAAGGATTACTTAGATATGTTTGCTGTGACTTTTTGCCTGATGAAATTATTGATAGAAAGAAGTCACCCTATCCAAAAACCCATAATCCTACTTATACTGCAAAAGTCAAAGAAATGTTAACAAAAATTATGGAAGATAAAAATGCTCCTATTAATAATTTATTAAATAGGAATTATATATTAGATATTCTCGAAACCGATGGAAAAGCTTTTACACGTCCATGGTTTGGTCAACTAATGACAGGTCCACAGTTAATGGCATATTTATGTCAAGTTAATATATGGCTTGAAGAATATCAACCCAAAATTGAAATCTAATAAGGATCGCTATTAATATAGCGACCCTTGTTTAATCAAAAGTTTTAAATGTTGAATCATTTGATAGAATATTTTCATTCATTGGTGATGATTTTTGAACATTAACTTCAATTGTATCAAAAACTTCATTACTATTCATAACTTCTTCATTAGAAGCTCTTTCCTGCTCATCTCTTTTTAACTTCGTAATTCTTATAACTATAAAAACTAAAGCTATTATTATTGCTACTATGATTATAATTTTAACCATTTTTGTTATTTTGTTTCTTTTTTCAGAAACTGTTATACTCATTTTTTAACCTCCTTTATAGGTCTACTTTCCTTTCATTGCACTTTTTATATATTCTATTTCCTCTTCTTTATCTAATCTTACAAATAATGGTTCACCTTGTTTTATTACTTTTGTTCCTTCTTTTATGACATTATAATCATATAGATTATCCCAATTTGCATCTTCTTCTTTAATTCCAAGTTGTTCTAGTATTTTTTTAGAAGATTTAGAAATAAAAGGATATGACATAATTGCTATTTTTCTTAATGACTCTGCTAAATTAAACATAACCGCTTTTAACTTTTCTGTATTTCCTTCTTTAGCTAAAACCCAAGGAGCTGTTTCATCAATATACTTATTAGTTCTTGAAATATACTTCCACAAATCTTGTATTGCATCTTTTACATGATATTCATCCATATGACTTTCAAGTTTTTTAATTTGTTCTTTTACTGAGCTTCTTAAACTTTCATCAAATTCTGTTTCTTCTGAAATATTTGTTGGAATAATACCATCAAAATATTTATTTATCATTCCTATTGTTCTGTTTAAAAGATTTCCTAAATCATTTGCTAAGTCTGAATTATATCTTTCTATAAAATCTTCTGGAGTAAACATTGAATCTTGTCCAAAACTCATTAATTGTAATAAATAATATTTTGTTGCATCTAATCCATATCTATCTATTAAAGTTTCTGGATATATTACATTCCCTACAGACTTAGACATTTTACCATCTTTCATTACAATCCAACTATGTGCATATAATTTTTTTGGTAATTCTAATCCTAATGCATGTATAAATATTGGCCAATATATTCCATGGAATCTAATTATCTCTTTTCCAACAACATGAAGATCTGCTGGCCAGTATTTTTTAAATAATCCATCATCATCTGACATATATCCAAGTGCTGTAATATAGTTTGTTAATGCATCTAACCATACATATAATACATGTTTTGGGTCATTAGGCATTTGAATTCCCCAATCAAAAGTACACCTACTAATACATAAATCTTCTAGCCCTGGATCAATAAAGTTACTAAATATTTCATTTTTTCTTGATTCTGGTACTATAAACTCTGGATTTTCTTTATAAAATTCTTTAAGCCATTTTTCATATTTTTTCATATTGAAAAAATATGCCTCTTCTTTCATTTTAATAACCTCTCTACCGCAGTCAGGACATTTTCCGTCAACTAATTGAGTTTCAGTGAAATAATTTTCGTCTGGCATACAATACCATCCTTCATATTCACCTTTATATATATCACCCTGTTCTATAAATTTTTCAGTAATTTTTTGTACTGCTTTATAGTGCTTTTCATCAGTTGTTCTAATAAATCCGTCATAGTCTATTTCCATTTTTTTCCATAGTTTAACTGCATAATCAGCCATATTGTCAACATACTTCTGTGGAGTTATTCCCTCTTTTTCAGCAACGGTTTGTATTTTTTGACCATGTTCATCTAATCCTGTTAACATGTATGCATCATACCCTCTAGCTTTTTTATATTTTTTTATACATTCTGTTAAACATTGACAATATGCTGTACCAATATGAAACTTACCACTTGGATAATAAATTGGTGTTGTTATATAAAATTTTTTCTTTTCTGTCATAATGTTGATTCCTCCTTATTTTTATAGATAAAAATACCTTCAGTTAATAATTTTATTATATTAACTTCTGAAGAATTATATTCTTGCAAAAGCCCTGTATATACTTCTTTTAGTTCTTCTCTTTGTTTAAAAAATTCTGGTTTTATTATTTTTGGGTAATCCATTTCTATCCCTGCTGTTTGTAATATGTATTGCACAAATTCAGCACAATAAAAATAATTTTTAGGTTTTATTTTTATATTAACACCAGCAGAACATAAACCAATCATATTAAACTTATATTTTTCTTTTTCTTTTTCAAATTGTTTGATTGTATCTTTTATTTTTTCATATTGTTCATCTGTCACTTGCATTGACATTACTTTAGCTTGTGTCTTATAAAATCTTTTAAAAGTCCCTTTGTCTATATATTCATGTACAAAACCTGCAATAAGTGGTGTAAATGTATATTTTCTACCAAAACTATACATTCCCTCTAAGTCTACGTCTAAAGCAATAGAGCTATGACAATATTCATCTTTTGTGAATAACTTTATAAGTTTAGAAATTACAGTTCCAGTATATGTTAAAACTATGTATATATTCTTCATTTAAAACTACATGCCTTCCTTTATTAATTTCTATATAAAAATTTCAATTCTATTATACTACTATTCTTTCAAATTTTCTACCTTTTAACCAACAAACCTTGAAAAAAATTAATTTTCATGATACAATTTTATGTATACTATTTTTTTGCTTTAATAAGGAGGAATATTATAAATGAACAAAGTTTATGAAAAAAATGGTATTAGAATTTTTAACGACGATAATCTTGAGATTTTACGGAGTTTAGAAGATTGCAGTATTAATCTGATTTACTGTGATATTCTATACAACACAGGTAAAACTTTTGATGATTATAACGACAACCTAGGAAAGCCTAAGGATGCAATAGAATGGTATCGTCCACGTATTGAAGAAATGCGTAGAGTTTTAACCAATAACGGTTCTATCTTCATTCACTGTAATTGGCGTTTAGACTCTTACATGAGAATTTTAATGGATGAGATTTTTGGTGAAAATTGTTTTCGTAATCGAATTTATAGACAACATTCCAAAGAAAGAGGATTCTATAACAATTTTGATTCTAATGTAGATATAATTCTATACTATGTAAAGAATCCTAATGATTTTGTTTTCAAAGAATTGGTTTCTGATAAAACAAGAACTGTACCACTATTTGAAAACGGATTTATCGAAAATAGAAGTAAAATTTTATATTTAGATGGAAAACCTATAGATTTGAAATCTAAAAACAAACATTGGCTTATCAATGAAAAACAATTTAACCAACTGGTAGAGCGTAATGAAGTAATTCTTATTAGAGATTTGCCTTATCGTTTTACAAAGTCTCAACCTGTTGGAAACATGTGGAATGAACCAGAAATGTTAGACCCTTATTCTAGAACTAACACAGCTGAAGCCTATGATACACCTAAACCTAATGCTGTATTAGAAAGAATAATTACCATGTGTAGTAACGAAGGTGATGTTGTGGGAGACTTCTTCCTTGGTGGTGGAACAACTGCTGTCATTACAAAAATTCTAAATCGTAAAGGAATCTTTTGTGACATTAGTATAAAAGCATGTAAAACAACAATTGAAAAATTAGACTCCTTATGTTAAAGTATTCATGTAGCTTAGCTACAAAAATAAAGAACTCAGGTTTTAATAATTTATAACCTGGGTTCTTATTTTTATTTTGCAAATAACTGAGAATATATTAATGTCCAATATTCTTGAACCTTATTGTAATAAGGTGATGTAACATCATCTACCATGTACATTTTTTCATTTTTATCTTTATAATATTGTGTAGTTATTACAGGAATTTCATCTCGTAATTTTGAAATATAATTTGTATATGAATTTTTCGGCATTTCAGCTTCTTCAATTAACATGCTTTGTAAGTAATTTGTACTTGTTTCTACATTCTTTTTTTCTTCTATATCAAAATTTGCAAACATTATAAATGGTGTTATGTAATTAGCTTCTTCATCCGAAAATTCACTCTTATGTTCATAATTTTCCATTGCAGTAATTTTAGGTTCATGGTCTCCAAAGAATAATAATATTGTATCTTCTTCATAATTTTTTATATAATTAACAACTTGTTCTAAAGCTTTATCTGATGATCTAAGTGCTTGTAAATAAGAGTTTAGTTCAAAGTCTTCACTATATTGCTCTCCTTCTGAATCAACAAATATATATGGAAGATGATTTTGCATTGTTAGTAAAAATGTAAAATTCTTTTCTTTTTCAGGTTTGTTGTCCATAATTTTAAACCAATTGTTAAAAGCAGATAAATCTGAAGGATAATTATTCATATCATAAACGATTTCTTCAAAATCATCTATAAACATTTTATTTTTAAATTGTAAAAACTTATATATCTTTGATCTACTATATCCTGAGCCATAAAATGGATGCATTCCATATGTATTATAACCTAAATTATTTAAATATGTAACAATTGATTGATTAATATTTTTTCTAATATATTGTTGATATGGAATTGAACCACTTGGTAAAAATGCTGTAGTATTTTGTGTTAAAAATTCATATTCAACATTTGCAGTTCCTCCTCCAAATTCTGAAGAATGCATAAGTCCACTTATAACATTTTCTTCATCCTGTAAACTATAAAAAAATGGTATTGAATCTTGTGGCAAATCTATATTAAAAATTTTTTCAAAATCTGCAAAAGATTCATCAACTATAACAATAATATTAGGTGTTCTACCTTCATAATTTTCAGTTTCATCTTCATATTCTTTTAGAATATTGTTATAGCTATTTTTAGTATAATTTTTAGGCCTATCTATTTTTAAATCTTTAATCATTCTTACTAAAACAACATTAGCCCCAAAATCATCATAAGAATTATTTGTATTCCAAATTGAAACCTCTTTTATATAAGAATTTGAAATTAATAAATAAGCAAAACCTGTTATACCAATAAAAACCATTGTAACTCTTCTTTTTATATTCTTGGCATTTGAAATATCTTCAAACTTTACATATATCCAAAACAAAATTATTGTTGTAAAAAATATTATTAGTCCAGTATAAATATTACCATCAAACTCTGGTCTTATACCTTTTAAAACACTTGCAGCTGTTCCTATTGAAAAAATATCTGAAATTGTTATAGCACTTCCTCTAACTTGTCTTACTATGTAATTTATAACTCCAAATAAAACAGTACAAACATATATTGTGGTGCATGAAACTTTTCTTTTTTTTGTTATCCCATATAATATAAAAAACAATAATATAAAAATTGCATAATTATACAAAAATTTTTCTGGCTCAAAAAAGAATTTTAATATATCAAATAATGCTTCTTTTCTTTCAGAAAATTCTAATGTAGTATCTTTTACTTCATCTAACTGTATTGTTCTTCCATTTATTAGTTCCATTGAAATATAACAAGCAATAAAGAATAAAGCAATTATAACAATTTGTTTCATTATTGACATTACTTTTTTTTTCATAACTTGCCCACTAATATTTTTATTAGTTTCTTCGTTTTCTATTTGTTTATCAATATTTTGTATCTGCTTATCTATACTTTTTATTTGCTTATTAATTTTTTTTATTTGTTTATTAATATTTTCTTTTTTATGTTCTTTATTATCTTTAGTTTCCTTACCCTTTTTATTTTTATCTTTTTTACTATCTACCTCAGAAGTTTTTTTCTTTAAAACACCCTCTTCTTTTAATTTCATAAATTATATCCCTCATATCCTTCTAAGTTTGGTAGTGAAATGTCCTTATCTTCCACAGAGTTCAACTTATATTCTTTTAATTCCGTTGTAATTACATCATCTGAAACTTCTTTTATTTTCATAAAATCTGTTGTATTAACAAAAATTTGTTGATTATCTCCAATATCAAATTTATAACACAATTTACCACTAATCTCTTCAGTAGTAATCTTGATTTTAAAAACAGCTTTTATTTTCCCTATAAGTCCATCCTCTATTCCTAAGTCTCTCGTTTCTATAACTGGAATAAAAGCATCTTCATCCTCTGAAGATATTTCTGATCTATCAGCTGTTTTCGTTATAGTTCCATCCGCTTCTTGCACGTCCATAATATTCCACAACTCATTATCATTAACATACACAATTGATGTGCCATTTTCCAAATAATCTTTTGTCATTCCTTTATTGTCTTTTCTCCATACTTCTCTTATTAATCCGTAATCATCTTCATATTTTGCATAAAAATTTGTTAATTTTGCATATTCCTCTGATTTTTTACAATACATATTAATAATATTTATATTTCTTGTTATTACTATAATACCTAAAATTAAAGAAATAAATATTATCACTAATATAAGGCTTAATATTCTTTTTACCATTTCTTCTCCTTAAAATAAAAACTTTACTCAATTATAATATATTTATAATATCTTTTCAATTACTTTTTTATTTTATCTTTCATAATTTTTAGAATTTATATTCAAATCTTCTATTTGTTTTTTAGTTAAGTTTATTATTTTTTTTGCACCTTTAGGTTTAATTTTTCTTTTTTCATCAAAAATAACCCAAATTGCATCTAGTGGCTTTTTAGGTTCATTAGCCCAACCATCTGTAAATATAATTTTATTTTTTACTTTTCCAGTAAATGCATTTACAGCTTCATCAAAATCTGTTCCTCCACCACCTTTAATATCAAGTTCATCAATATCTTTCAAAGAGCGAATTGTATTAAACCCATAAAACTTATCATCAAAAAAACCTACTTTTATCTCAGATTTATTAAATATTTCTCTACATTCTCTTATAAAATTAATCAACATTTGTTCATTAACTGAACCACTTGTATCTACTACAATTTCAGCTTCAGCACTTGGGAATTTTCTTCTTTGAGGTCTAATTATACCATCTCTAATTATTGCATTTATATAAGACCATTCTTCTTTATTATCTACTTCATTTCTAAGTATTCTTTGCCAAGGTATTCCTAAACTAACTCCTTCTACTTCTCCGGCCAATCTAGGTAGTGATTCTTTATTTTCATCTTGTAAACTTTTTGCTAATTCTTCCATCTGTTTATCTAAATCTTCATCTATTTCTTCTTGTTCATTTTCTTTTCCATTGCTTTTTTCTCGTTCGACTACTACATATTTAATTGGATGCCATAAGTCATGGTTATCAATTACCTTTTGACCTTTAGGAATTTCAACTTCTTTTTTTTGTAGCTTTTCATATATTGTTTCAGCACTACTTTTAATTCCTTCTTCTATATCAATACCATCTTTAACAATAGTTAATCCATCTATTTTTAGTAAAGCATTAACAACAGCATCTGTTGCTATATTCCAAAGTTCGTCATCTTTATTTTTTCCTCTTTCTATATGCTTTGATTGAATATGACATAATTCATGGGCAACCATGAATGCTTGATCTTCTAATGACAATTCATTAAAATAATTTGGATTATAATATATATAGTTTCCGTCAGTTCCTATTGTATCAATTTCTTCCGTTTCGACAAATTTCGTGTTTACTAATAAACCACCAAAAAAAGGATGTGTTTCTAATACTTTTCTTTTTATTGGTTTTAAATCAATTTGCATTTACGAAACCCCTCCTTTTATTAAATATGTGCACATAATGAATATAAATCTTCACTCATTTGGTTTTCTTTTAAATTAGAACATGTAGCTATGATTATACAATTTTTTGGTAATTCAAATGTCCCAATTTTTTTATATTTAAACAATTCAACAAATTTTAATTGTTCCTTTTTTGATATTTTATTTATATTATTTACTACCAATAAGCAATATCTATTTTTGCTATATTGTTTCAATTTATTAAACCAATCTGGAGCAACAAAAGTTGCTCCTTCATAGTGTCCACTTATCATGTTTATTCTACAGTTAGCTTCTAATACGACTGCATTTTTTAGGTTTTCTATTGAAAAGTCCTCTAGAATAATTGGAGAAATACCACACTTTATATAAGTTTCTAACATTTCTACTTTTTCACTTTTCATATAAAAACCTTCTTTCTCTTTTACAAAAATTTTAAATTTCTAATTGTCCATCATCTTGATTTTTACTATCGGCTTCTTGTTCCGAATTTTTATATCCTTCTCTTAATTTGTCAAAAACTTGTACATATTCTTCTCCTATTTTGCCAACAAACTCTCTTACTTTTTCTTCATATTCTTCACTTACATTGGCTAAATATGTAACTGTTGCATATGCTCTTGCTGAATTCATTCTTAAATTTTCATTTTCATAATTATTGTTAATAACATCATCAATACTAATTACTTTTTGTTTACAAAATTCTGCAAATTCTGTTGCAAGTTCTTCTCCTATTAAAGCTTTTAACATATATGGTTTGTTAGATCCATATAATAGATTTGATGCCATTTGCCATTTTCTAGGGTCTGCATTTGGTTCTACTCCATTAAATTCTGTCCTTAATACTTTTATTCCTTGTTTTTCTTTATAAGCTATAAATGAAATTATTGCTGGATGAATTTTTGTTTTTCTTTGATTTTCCGCGTTCTCAAAACCAATTACTCCATATTCATTCTCGTCATTTGTTGCCCAATCTATCCAATTATCTACTGTTGTTACAATATTAACATGTGCAAACCTATCATAAAGTGGTTCTAGTAATTCTGTAGCACCACCTGAATCTTTTCTTTCATTTCCTGCAGCAACTATTCTTACTTGTTCTGGTAAATTCCATCTACCATTTACCTCTTTTTTCAAAACTATATTATATACCATTTTTTGCATTCTTTCTTCAGCATTTGACAATTCATCAAAGAAAAGTATATGAATTTTATCTGGTTCTTTCTCACATTTATTTTCTAGTTTTACTAACCATTCTGGTTTTTTATCAATTACCATGTCTTTTTCAGGGTTATATACACTTGTTCCATTAAGACTTTCATCTCTTTCACTTCCTAGGTACAATATTGTAGCATCTTTATCTTGTTGCATTACCCTATCACTTTTACCTTCTCCTTTATCTCCATGTAAATAAATTGGTATATCACTTATTATACAAGCTCTCATTATATCTTCTGGTGTAGAAGATTTAAAATCAAATCCAAGACTTTCTGAAGCATTTTTATATTCTTTTTTATAATCTGAATAATTATTATTTAAACCTATTTCATATTTTTGTTGAATATCATCTATAAAAAAATTATTTAAGAATTTTCCTAACTGACTTTCTTCAAACTCTATATTATTTTCTTCTCCATTAAATTCACAAGTGAATGGAACTCCTGAAAACAATAGATTTTTAGAAATCATAAGCTTTTGTTCTGGATCAATTAACCATTTTAAAGGCTCAACCTCAAACCAAACAGAGTCATAACCTGGTAAATAAAAATTACTGTTAGATAATCTTTGAACTTTTAAAGCTTGTCCTTTATATCCAATTTCGTCATCTTTTTTTATTTCTAATTTTACATACCTTTTTCCTTCATATATGTACTCTGTTAATTCTTGTATCACTGGTTCTTTTGTTGCAAGAAACTTTCTTGTGTCTATAGCATAATGATTCCCTGTTTCTTCAAGTGCTTCTTTTTTTTGCTGACTGTTTAATTCTTTTTGCATATCAATCGGTACAGCACTTTGTGGATAATATCCATATTCTACTTCATAAATACCATCTATTGATTTTACTACTCTTCCTCCACTATTTGCGGGGATTTCTTGCACATTATTATATTTAATTACAGGACGAACGCCAAAATCATTTCTATCTGAAAAATAAGGAAACATCTCTCCTACATCAGAAACTCCGTATCTTCTTCTTGCTGTTTTTGAATCTATCCCATCCTCAAAAGTATCAGATTTTGTAAAATATTGGTCAATCCCACCTAACATTTTAGCAAAATCAGTTGTTTCTGATTTTACCCCTCTTTTTCCAATAACAATTGATTTATTTTCTTCATCCCAAACTTGTTCTTTAGTCAATAATGTAATATTATCCATATATAATCTCCTTTTCACATTTGTGTTAAAGTTTATCATATTTTTTATTATTTGTAAATATTTTATGGTTACTTTTAGATAAAAAAACACACTCTTAATACAACTATTATTTAGTTTTGTATTAAAAATGTGTTTTTGTTTTTTAAATTATGTAAATTAACTTAGTTCGCTTCTAAAGAACCTTTATATAAAATTGTATCCTCTAATTTACTACTTTTTATTTCTTATCATAACTCTATCCCAAAAGGCAAGAACCGCTGGCAATAATGTTAAAATTAAAATTGTCGAACACAATGTACCTTCTGATACTGTTTTACATATTTTTGCTGCAATAGCTGAAGCAAAATTCGCGATAATTAAAGTTACTATTATAAGTATTGAACTTGAAGTTAATATTGTATGAATAGAATTATTATACGCATATATAACTGACTCTTTTATATTTTTATTCTTTCTACTCTCTAGATAATAAGATGTATAAAGAATAGCATAATCTATTGTTGCTCCCATTAGTATACTTTGAACAATTAATAATGCTATAAAGTAAACATTTTCTCCTGCAACTGATAAAATTCCCATTGTTAAATAAACAGCACATTGTATTACAAGTACTAATATAGTTGGTATAATTATTGATTTAAATGTAATAGCTACAACTATAAATATTGCTATCATAGTTATAATAGTTATAAAGTTCAACTCTCCATTAAAAGTTTTACTCATTTCATAAGCCATTGGAGAATCTCCAATTATATAGAAATCCTTTAATTCTTTTCCTAGTATATCTTTTATTTTTTGAATAAATTCAAAAGTATCTGATGATTCTGGAGCAAATTTTGTATTTATTACGATTCTTGAATAATTATCTCCTACTAATAATTCTTTTGCATCTTCCACTTTTTCTTTCGAATCAATTACATTATTTCTCATATCATCACTTATAAAATCTGTAAATCGTTCATCTTTCAAAATATTTTCATTTAAAAATTCAACAAATTGTTCTACAGTCATCTCCCATGCTTCATTATATTGATTATTACTTCCATAATAAATATATAATAGTTCTACAGTATTTTTATCTATATCATTTGTTAAATTACTGATAATAGCAAACATTTCATCTGAAGTATATTTTGTATTATTTATTGTAGCATTCATAATTCCATTAACAGTATTTAACTTCGTTATTTGTTTATCATCAAAATTACTTGAATATTCTGGATTAGTAGTTACGTCATTAATCAAAAATTCAACAATTTCTTTTAAAGACAAAGTTGGATTTGTATTTACATATTGGGAACTATATAATCCATAAAGTAGATCCATATCTTGTTTATTAATTCCCAACAAAGAAGATAACTCTCCACTATTATATTTTTTGTTATTAATAACACCATTCATAACTGATTGTACTAAACTTAAATCTTTAACTGTATCACTTTTTACTTTATTTGCAAGTGCATTATCACTTTTATGTACAAGTACAAAATTCACAAACTCTTGTGGAGTTAATTTTGTACTATTTTGAGCAGATATATATAATGTATAAATATTTTTTAAATTACTGCTATCTATTCCTATAGTTTGTGAAAGTTCTTTATAATCATATTTTGTATTATTTATACTGCTATTCATAACAGTAGATAATAATTTTAATTTTTGCATTGTAGCTTCATCAACATTATTTTTTATTTCTTCAACTTTACTATTATCTAATATTATTTTTACAAATCCATTTGGTGTAACTGTCCAATTACTTATATTTCCTGTTGTATAATCAATTAGATTATATAGTTGATACATTTGGTTTATATCTATATTTAACATTTTTGACATCTCTTCGGCTTTATGTTTAGTTTGATCACTAAGCAATTCTTTATTTGACATTAATTTTTCAAAACCACTAGTATCCAAACCATCTAAATAATGTGTATTGGTTTTAATATTATTTATATTATTTATAAATTCTAATATTGTGTATTGACTTTCATTTTTTTCTTTAATATGTTTTAAAAGTAAAACTTGATTAATTTTTGATTCTTCCATTCCAAATAAATTTGATAATTCTTTATTATTCATTTTTCTAGTAATTGTATTTTTATTACTGAATTTTGATAATAATCTTAAATTTGTAATTGTTGCATCATCAAAACTGCTTGCATAATTACTGTTATTTAATACATCATTTAATACAAAGTTTGAAAATTCTGAAATTGACATTTTTATATTTATATCATTTACAAGAATGTAATATTTATATAATTCATTCATTGTATCACTATTAATACCAAATAATTGTGCCATCTCATTACTTGTTACTTTCTTTTGTATAGTCTGTTTATTTGTAAATTTTGTTAAAGTATTTAATTTACTTCTACTTTGGCTATCGATTTTAGCAGAATATTTATCATTTGTTAAGACAGATCTATTCATAAAATCAATAAATTCATTCACACTAATTTGTACATTATTATTTTTAGATAAATAATAAATAAGTACATCATCTATTTTACTTTTATCAATATCTAGTACATTTGCTAAATCTGTTGAATTTCTCTTTTTATTAATAGAATTTATTGTTGTAAAATTCTTTAATCTAGTAATATTATTTTTTGCTTCATTATTTATTTGATTATTTATTTTCTCATTTTTATATGCTACTCCTTCGATAAAATTTACAAATTCTTCAAAAGTAAGTGTATTATTTTTTTCTGGATTATAATAATCATAATACAAAATTCTTAATAAATAATCTTCTACATCAACATCTGCTCCCAAATCATTTAATTTTTCTTTCAACTTATCATAAGTCAATTTTTCATTTATTGTATTTCCATAAGCTAATACTTCATCTACTTTACCTTCATCCTCAATTTCTTTTAAAAATTTAGAAATTTTCTCTTCATCTTCATTTTTATAAATAATTGCAATTTGATTATTTTCATTAAAAATTTGTGCTACTTCATCTGACTGTGTTTCTGTATAATCAATTCCTAAACTTCCTTTTAACATAAAACTGCCTATAAATACAACTAAAAATAATGGAACTGCAACATATCTAATTTTATAACTAAACTTACCTAATTTATCTAATTTAATCTGAGGACTTCTCTTCTTTGTTTTTACAATCCATTTATCAAAAATTAATATTAAATCAGGTAATACAAAGAATATACAAATCAAACTAAATAGTACACCTTTTGCCAAAACAAACCCTAAATCTCTACCAATTTTAAAACTCATAAAAACTAGGGCTAATAGTCCTACTATTGTTGTAATAGAACTACTTGATATAGCTTTAAAAGCTTTATATAAAGCTTTTTTCATTGCTTTTATTTTATCTTTTTCTAATTCCTTTTCTTGATTATATCTGTTCATCAACATAATTGAGTAGTCCATTGATAATGCTAACTGTAATATTGCTACTATTGAATTTGTAATATGTGATACACTTGAAAATATTATATTTGTTCCTTTATTTAAAATAACTGCCATTAATATTGACGTTAAAAATAAAAATGGTTCAACATAAGACTCACACATTATAATTAAAATAACTAAAGCACAAACTATTGCAAGTGCAACTGTCCAAATTGATAAAACAGTTTTATTAGTTTGTGATACACTTCCACCAGTATAAATAGTATAACCTTTATATTTTTCAGTTATTTGATTATATACATCAGTTGCTTTTTGTGAATCAGATTTGTCGTCTACTGTAATAACATACAATTTATAATTTTCTTTGTTATATTTTTCGGTATTATCATAATCTACACTTTGTACTCCATCTATACCTTCTAAATAATCTTTTACCTCGTACTTTTCTTCATCTGCTAAATTCTCAAACATTAAATTTAAAGTACTTGTTTCAGTTTCTGAAAATTCTTTTTCCATAATATCCATACCAATTCTTGTCTCAGAAGTATTTGGTAAATATTTAGTAATGTCATAATTAATTTTTACTTTAGTTGATAATACAGATGAAATTATTGTAAGAATAATAAATAAAGCCAAAATAAAGTGTCTTTTATTTATTATAAAATCAGTTATTTTTTTCAATATAAATCCTTCCTTTCTTTTTTGCCCGCATTCTATTATACTCTCATTATATTTTTTTGAAAGTATAAATATTAAAAAAGTGTCTAAATTTAGACACTTTTCGTAAAATTGTATTTTTATTTTTATATAACAGTGTTATAATAGTCTATGTATTAATTTTTTCAAGAAAGGAATGAGCTATGAAAGTACAGTGTCTAAATTCTTCTTCTGTAAAAACTAGAAATTTAATAAAAAAGGTTTTTGCAGAATTAATTAATGAAAAAAAGCAGTTAAATAAAATAACTGTCACAGAACTAGTTAAAAGAGCAAAACTAACAAGAAGTACTTTTTACACACATTATGATAATATATATGAAGTTGCCCATGACTATGAATTACAAACAATTGACCTTTTATGTAGTGAAGATTTAAAATTATATTCAAAACAAGATATAAAAAATTATTTTGACAATATTATACAATGTTTAAAAGACAATGAAGAAACTTATAAATTATTATTATCTGCTGATGAATCTCTTTTATTTTTAGAAAAGTTAAAGAAAATTGCTAGTAAGAAAATCTATGATGCATTAAAAGATAATTGTAAAGATAAATACCTTGAACTTAATGTCTCTTTTCTTATGAATGGAATACTTATGGAAGTTTTAAAATATTTTAGAAATGAAAGCAATTACACTTTAGATGAATTATTGCTAAATATAGAAAAATGGTTTGAGAAATTATTTGAATAATCTCAAACCATTTATTTTTATACACCCATAATATTATATCCACTATCTGCATAGACAACCTGTCCTGTTATTGCATCTGACATTGAACTTAGTAAAAATGTTGCTACATTTCCTACTTGAACTGTTGTAACATTTCTATGCAATGGTGCACGTTTTTCAACTTCTGTTAAAATTGAACCAAAGTCTTTAATTCCTTTTGCTGATAATGTTTTTATTGGTCCCGCAGATACTGCATTTACTCTTATTCCTTCTTTACCAAGATTTTCTGCTAAATATCTAACACTTGATTCTAATGCAGCTTTTGCAATTCCCATTACATTATATCCTTCTAATACTTTTGTAGATCCATGATATGTTAATGTTACTAAACTTGCATTTTCATTTAGCATTTCTAATTCTTTAGCCATTCTGGCTACAAGAACAAATGAATAAGCACTTACATCATTAGCATGGCTAAATCCTTCCCTACTTGTATAAATAAAATCATTGTGTAAGTCTTCTGTGTTAGCATGTGCTATTGCATGTACTATTCCATCTATTTTTCCGTTTTCTTCTTTTATTTTTGTGAATACCTCTTTTACTATATCGTCATCTGCAGCATTGTCTAATACATATAGTTTGCTTCCTTCAAATTCAGATGTTAATTGTTCTATTTTTGGTTTATTTTCTTCTCCCATATATGTAAATATTAATTTAGCTCCATTTTCATAAGCTGATTTTGCTATACCATAAGCAATACTCCATTTGTTTCTTATACCCATTATTAATATTTTCTTATCTTGTAAAATCATATTTATCCTCCTTATACTTCACGTTCTATATTAGGTTTTTCAAGTGTTATAAACTCACCCATATTTCTAAATTTCTGATATCTTTCTTCTATAATATCATCTATAGATTTTCTCATCATTTCTGAAATATCTTTTTTTATTTCTCTTTTCAAACTATTGCATACTTTATCAAATGAATCTTCTCCATCTGGTTCTTTTATTATTTTATCAATTACATTTAATTCATATAAATCTTTAGCTGTTAATTTCATTTTTTCCGCCGCTTCTTTATATCTTGTTGAATCTTTCCATAAAATACTACTATATCCTTCAGGTGAAAGAATTGAATAAATAGCATTTTCAAGCATTAATACTTTATTTCCTACACCTAGTGCTAACGCTCCACCACTTGAACCTTCTCCTATAACTATAGCTATAATTGGAACTTTTAGTTTAGCCATTTCAAACATTGACTTTGCAATTGCTTCTCCTTGCCCTCTCTCTTCTGCTCCAATTCCTGGATATGCTCCTTTTGTATCTATGAAAGTTATTACTGGTCTGTTAAATTTTTCGGCTTGTTTCATAAATCTAATACCTTTTCTATAACTTTCTGGATTTGGCATACCAAAATTTCTTTCTATATTTTCTTTTGTTGATCTTCCTTTTTGTTCCGCAATTACTGTATAATTTTGTCTTCCTATTTTTGCTAAACCGCAAACTATAGCTTTATCATCTTTAAAATTCCTATCTCCATGTAATTCTATAAAATCATCAAAAATTTTATCTATATATTCTAAAGCTGTTTTTCTTTTCGGATCTCTAGCTTTCTCAACTCTTTCCCATGCTGTAACCTTTGCCATTATTTATCGCCTCCTTTATGGAATCCGATTAATTTATATATTGTATCTTTCAGATCTTTCCTTTCTACTATTTTATCTATAAAACCATGTTCCAATAAAAATTCAGCTGTTTGAAATCCTTCTGGTAGTGATTCACCTATTGTTTGCTCAATAACTCTTTGCCCTGCAAATCCAATCATTGCTCCTGGTTCTGCAAGTACTATATCACCTAAGCTTGCAAAAGATGCTGTAACACCTCCATAAGTTGGATCAGTTAATACAGATATATATAACAGGCCTGCCTCATCTAATTTAGTTAGAGCTGCTGTTGTTTTAGCCATTTGCATTAAAGATATTATACCTTCTTGCATTCTTGCTCCACCAGAAACTGCAAAAATTATAAGTGGTAATTTCTTTTCTATTGCTTTCTCTACAGCATAAGTGATTTTTTCTCCAACAACAACTCCCATACTTCCCATTAGAAAACCGCTATCCATTACACATATTACAACTTCTTCTCCATGAATTTTTCCTGTACCACAAGCTACAGCTTCATTTATTCTTGTCTTTTCCCTTAATGATTGTAACTTCTTTGGGTAGTCTTCAAGACCTAATGGGTTATTTGTTTCTATATCTAAATCAAACCTTTTATATGTATCTTTATCAACTATTAGCTCTATTCTTTTATTTATATGCATTCTAAAATAATGACCACAATTTGGACAAATACTTAAATTTTTTCTTAAGTCTTCTTTATATATTATTTCTTTACATTTGTCACACTTTGCCCATTTTCCAACTGGAATGTCTACATTTGTTTTGTTTTTTCTATCTGGTAAGTTTCTTTTCTTTATTTTATCAACAATCATTGTATTACCTCACTATAATTTGAAATTCTTCTCTATAAATGATGTATCAAAAGTTCCTCTAATAAAATCAGGTGTTTTTATAATGTCAAGAAGGAAATCTCTATTTGTATCAACTCCATCAATTACCAGTTCTTCTAGAGCTCTTTTCATTTTTGCAACAGCCTCATTTCTATTAATTCCATGGACTATTATTTTAGCTATCATTGAATCATAATTAGATGGTATTGTATATCCTTCATAAATTGCACTATCAACCCTTATACCATTTCCTCCTGGTAAATGTAATCCATTTATTGTTCCTGGACATGGTCTAAATTTTTTACTTGGATTTTCCGCATTTATTCTACATTCTATTGAATGACCTCTAAATTTAACATCTTCTTGTTTTATATCTAATACTTCTCCTGCAGCTATTTTTATTTGTTTTTTTACTAAGTCAATTCCTGTTCTCATTTCTGTAATAGGATGTTCAACCTGAATTCTTGTATTCATTTCCATGAAGTAAAAGTTTTTATCACTATCAACTAAAAACTCTACTGTACCACAACTTGTATATCCTGCAACTTTTGCTGCTTTTACCGCAGCTTCTCCCATCTTGTTTCTTAAATCATTATCAACTGCTGTAGATGGAGTTTCTTCTATTACCTTTTGGTGGTTTCTTTGTATTGAACAATCTCTTTCTCCTAAATGTACTACATTTCCATGTTCATCTGCTAAAATTTGTATTTCGACATGTCTAGGATTTTTTACAAATTTTTCAACATATATTTCATCATCATTGAATGAAATTTTAGCTTCTTGTTTAACAATGTTATAATTTGTTTCAAGCTCTTCTTTATTACTGGCAACTCTTATTCCTTTTCCTCCACCACCTGCTGCAGCTTTAAGCATTACAGGATATCCTATTTTCTCTGCAATATCTATAGCTTCATTAACATCATTTACTCCACCATCTGAACCAGGAATTACTGGCACTCCCTCTTTTTTCATTAGCTCTTTAGCATTTGATTTATTACCAAGTAAATCTATTACTTCAGATTTAGGACCTATAAATTTTATATTAGATTCTTCACAGATTTTTGCAAATTGAGAATTTTCAGATAAGAAACCAAAACCTGGATGAATACTATCAGCCCCTTTTATTCTAGCTGCTTCAATTATATTTTTTATACTTAAATAGCTCTTATTTGATGGAGCCGGACCAATGCACACAGCTTCATCTGCTAATCTTGTATGTAATGCATCTTTATCTGCTTCTGAATATACTGCAACTGTTTTTATATTCATTTCTTTACATGCTCTTATAATTCTAACAGCAATTTCTCCACGATTTGCAATTAGTATTTTATTCATTTATTTCTCCTCTCTAACCAACTACAGCAAATGTAAGCTCACCTTTAGCAGCAATCTTTCCATCAACTGTTGCAATTGCCTCTCCTACTCCTATAGGACCTTTTTTCTTAATAATTTTTACTTCCAATTTTAATTTATCCCCTGGAACGACCATTCTTTTAAATTTCATTTTGTCAATTCCACCAAATAAAGCGTTCTTTCCTTTATTTTCTTCAACAGAAAGAATTGCAATAGCTCCTGCTTGTGCTAAACTTTCTGTAATTAATACTCCTGGCATTATTGGATTACCAGGGAAATGTCCTTTAAAATACCATTCATCTTCATTTACATATTTATATGCAATAGCTCCTTCTCCTGGAGTATATTCCTCAACTTCATCTATCATTAAGAATGGCTCTCTTTGAGGAATAATTTCTTTTATTTGCTCTTTATTTAACATCGTACTCTCCTTACTATTTTATTCTAAATAATGGTGTACCATATTCAACAGCTTCACCATCTTTTGCAAGTATTTCTACTACTTCACCTGCAAATTCTGACTCTATTTCATTCATTAATTTCATTGCTTCAACAATACAAACCGTTTGCCCTTCTTTAACAGTACTTCCAACTGTTACATAAGGATCAGATGTTGGAGAAGGTTTACTATAAAAAGTCCCTACCATTGGTGATGTTACAATATTTCCTTCTTTTTCCATAGTTTTTTCTTCAACAATTTCAGGTTTTTCTTCAACCTTTTGTTGTACATCCATAACTTCTTGAGTTGCAGTTACTACTTTAACTGTTTCTTGATTTTTTGTTATGCTTATTTTTGTTCCATCTGGGAAATCAATACTAATAGATGATAATTTTGAATTTCCCATATCATCCATTAATTGTTTAATTTCTTTGTATTCCATCCTTACTCCTCCTTTTAATCTTTATATTTTTTTAATATTATACTTGCATTGTGTCCGCCAAATCCTAATGAATTTGACATTGTATAATTTATCTCATGCTCAACTACTTCATTTGGTGTTATGTCTAAATCACATTCTTCATCTTTTTCTTTATAATTTATTGTTGGTGGTATAATTTGGTCTTCAATTGCTTTAGCACAAAATATAGTTTCCATAGCTCCTGTTGCACCTAACATATGACCAGTATTTCCTTTTGTTGAACTTATTTTTACAGTTTTACTTGCTTCACCTAATGCTTTTTTTATTGCTTTAGTTTCAGTTGAATCATTTAAGTGTGTTGATGTTCCATGTGCATTTATATAGTCTATATCTTCTGGTTTTATATTTGCATCTTCCATTGCCCTAACCATTGCTCTAGTTGCCCCATCTCCATCTGGCTCTGGTGAAGTTATATGATATGCATCTGAAGTTGCACCAAATCCTACTACTTCAGCATAAATTTTTGCTCCTCTTTTTTTAGCATGTTCAAGCTCTTCTAATACAAGAACACATGCACCTTCTGCCATTACAAATCCATCTCTTTCTTTATCAAACGGAATACTTGCTCTATTTCTATCTGTTGCACTAGATAATGCTTTCATATTTTCAAATCCAGCTATACCAGCTTGGCAAATTGGTGCTTCACTTCCACCTGCTAAAATTGCATCTTCATAACCTTGTTTAATAGTCTTGTAAGCTTCTCCAATTGCATGAGTAGATGATGCACATGCTGTAACTAATGATACAGATTCTCCCTTTAGTCCTAAGTCAATTGATATATTTCCTGATGGCATATTTACAATTCCCATAGGTATGAACATTGGTGATACTCTTCTATGACCTTTATTAAAAAGATTTCCGCATTGTACTTCAATAGTATTTAAGCCTCCAATACCTGTACTAACAAATATTCCAACTCTATTTTTATCTGTATTTTCACTTGTTATACCACTATCTTTATATGCCTCTCTTGCACTTATCATAGCAAATTGTGTACATCTATCTAAACGTTTTACTTCTTTTTTTTCAAAGTATTCTAATTCATCATAATTCTTTACTTCACCTGCAACATTAGTTTTAAAATCTTCAACATCAGCTAAAGTTATTTTATCAATTCCACAAACTTTATTTTTAATTGCATCCCAAGTTTCTTCAACTGTTTTTCCTAATGGAGTAATAGCTCCCATTCCTGTTATAACAACTCTTCTTTCCATTATTTTATCTCTCCTTTACATTACCATACCGCCGTCTATATTGATAACTTGACCTGTAACATAGGCACTATCATCTGAGGCTAAAAATTTAACTACATTTGCAACATCTGTTGCAGTTCCCATTCTTTTTAATGGTATTTTACTTGCTATATCTTGTTTAACTTCATCTTTTAATACAGCTGTCATACTTGTTTCAATAAATCCTGGTGCAACTGCATTTACTAAAATATTTCTTGAAGCCACTTCCTTTGCTAAACTTTTTGTAAATCCTATTATTCCTGCTTTAGAAGCTGAATAATTTGTTTGTCCTGCATTTCCTGTTACACCTACTACTGAAGAAATATTTATAATTCTTCCTGAGCGTGCTTTCATCATATATGGAATAACATTTTTAGTAACATTAAATGTTCCTGTTAAGTTTACATCTATTACATTTGTAAAATCCTCTTTTTTCATTCTCATAATTAAAGTATCTCTAGTAATTCCAGCGTTATTAACTAATACATCAATTTGTCCATATGCTTCAATTACTTGTTTTACAAATTTTTCAGTATCTTCAAATTTAGAAACATCTCCTTGAACTGTTACACATTTTACATTTTTACTTTCTATTTCGTTTCTCGCTTGCTCTAATTCTTCATTTGCTTGTCTATAATTTATAGCAATATCATATCCTGCTTCTGCAAGTGTTAATGCTATTTGTTTTCCAATCCCTCTTGTTGCTCCTGTAATTAATGCAACTTTACCCATTTTATCTTTCCTCCTCTTTTTCTTTAAGAAATTCGATTGTTTTTTCTAAACTTTCTTTATTATTTATATTTAAACATTTTACATCCCTACTTGTTTTTTTAACAAAAGAACTTAAGGTTTTACCAGGTCCAATTTCTACAAAAGTATCTACTCCGTTATCAATCATATATTGTATAGTATTGGACATTCTAGTTGGATTCATAACATGTTTTGCTAAAATATCTTTTATATCATCTTCTGATGTATAAGGTGTAGCATCTATATTTTTCACAACTGTTTTTATAGGAGTTTTTATTTCTTCATCTTTAATAAATTCAGCTAAAGCTTTTGAAGCATCTTGTAATTTTTCAGTATGGAATGGACCACTTGTATTTAATTCTACTACCCTTTTTGCACCTAATTCTTTTGCAATTTCCATCACCTGATTGATTCCTTCTCTATTACCTGATACTGCTACCTGTCCTCTACAATTATAATTTGCAGGTGTTGCAAATCCTGTTGTTACTTTTTTACAAGCTTCTTCAACTTTTTCATCATCTAACCCAAGAATAGCTGCCATAGCCCAGTCTCCTTTAGGACATAAATCTTGCATATATTCTCCTCTTTTTTGAACAATTGATAATGCCTGTTCAATTGTTAGCACTCCACCATCTACTAATGCTGAATATTCTCCTAAACTTAACCCTGCTGACATATCTGATTTAATTCCATTTTCATTAAGCATTTCAAGTATTGCTAATTCCATAGTTACTATTGTAGGTTGAGTATTTTTTGTTTGTTTTAAACTTTCTTCTGGGCCTTCAAAAGATATTTTTCTTATATCCATTCCTGTTACTTTTTCTGCTATATTATATACTTCTTCTACTCCTTTGTTTTCTTGTAAGTCTTTTCCCATTCCAACTGTTTGAGCTCCTTGACCTGCAAATAAGAATGCTATCTTTCCCATTATATTCCTCCTTTAAATATACTTTTCAATTTTATTGCAAAATTCCGTAATAAATTCTTTTGTATCTATTTCTTTACCTGTTTCTTTTTTTATAGATGTTGCTATATCAATAATCTCATCTGCAAATTCTTCTTGCCTGATGTTAATTCCTATGCCAATTACTAATGCTTTTACTCTCTCTGCAATTACTTTAGTTTCAGTTAATATTCCTCCTAATTTCTTACCATTAAGAATCAAGTCATTTGGTTCTTTTATATCAAGATTAATTCCGTACTTTTCTTTAAATATTTCTACTATTACCTCTGCAACTTTTATCGTAAGTCCATCTAATTCTCGTATATTTTTATCCATTCTAATGAGAAAAGAAAAAGCTATATTATTTGCTTGGTCTGTATACCATTTTCTTCCATGAGTTCCTTTACCATTAGTCTGGTAATCTGCCATAACTAAAGTTCCACTTGGAATAGTTTTATCTTCATACAATCTCCATATTTCATTTTGGGTTGAATCTATTGTTTCAAAATAAATAGCGTTTTTTCCTAAGTATTTAGTTTTGAGATTGGTTAATAACATCTAAATTCTCCTGTCTTTTAATTTTATTTGTTGTAGTTTTAATTAATGGTTCCTCTGATAAAATCATACCTCTTATAGCTTTATATTGTGGCATAAGTTTGTTTATTTCTTTTATTTTTGCACGTATTGCTTCATAAATTTCTTCATCTGTTTCAACTTTGTATACATCCTTTACAATCTCTCTATCAAATACAACTTTTACATTTATCTTGATATCATCTTTATCGCTACCTCTTTGTTTTCCAAATATAAATGATTCTGTCACACCTTCAATTCTATTTACCAAATTTTCAATTTCTTCTGGAAATATATTTTTACCGTTTTTTAATACTATTACACTTTTCTTTCTTCCGCAAATAAATATGTAACCTTCATCATCCATTCTAGCTAAGTCACCTGTATAAAACCATCCATCTTTTAAAACTTCATCTGTAGCTTCTTTATTTCCAAAATATCCAAGCATAATGCTTGGTCCTTTAACAACTAATTCTCCTATTCCATCTTTATTTGCATCTACTATCTTTGCTTCTACACTTGGAACTGATTTTCCAATTGATCCTATTTTATGAAATCTTTTTGATCCAACTCCTACAACTGGTGATGTTTCTGTTAAACCATATCCTTGTACCAAGTTAAATCCTAATAATCTATACTCTTCTTCTACAGATTTTTCTAATGCTGCCGCTCCACTAATAAGCAATTTTATGTTTCCACCAAGCATTTCATGTACTTCTTTGAATTTTTCTTTCTTTTCGCCAACTGGTAAATCTTTATATTTTTGTTCATCTTCTAATATTTTTTCAAGTTTACCTTCTTTTTTAAGTTTCATTTTTAACATTTTAAGAACTCTTTCATAAACTCCTGGAACATTTGCCATTATTGAAATCTTGTGCTCTTTTAAGTTTTCAGCTACATGTCTTAATCCTGTACAAAAAACCGTTGTTGCTCCTTTATATAATGAAAATAAGAATCCTACTGTACATTCAAAAACATGATGTATTGGTAATACAGACAAAAAAACATCTTCTGAATTAACATCTAATATTGACCCTATATCCATTAAGTTTGAACATATATTTTTATGTGACAAAGCTACAATTTTTGGCTCTGATGTTGTTCCAGATGTAAATAGCATTATACTCATTTCATCAGGATTAATTTCGGCATTTAAGAATCTTGTATCTCCATTTTTTAATAATTCTTTTCCATCTTCTATTAATTCTAATTGTGAATATACTCCATGTTTATGTTGTTCTAAATCCATAGAAATTAAATGTTTTAATTTTCCTACCCCTGTATTTTTAAATTTTTCTAATGTTTCTACATATTTTCCTGAGCAAAATATTGCTTCTACTTCAGATTTTCTTATTAAATTTTTTAGTTCATTTTCTGTTAACGATTTATCTAATGGTACTACTATTCCTGTACCACATACAATTGAAAGATATGCTATTTCCCACTCATACCTGCCTTCTCCAATTACTGCAATTCTTTTATCTTTTAGCCCCATATTTATTAATGCTGTTCCTAAAGCATTTATCATGTCTCTTACTTCTTTATGTGTTATGTAAATATATTCTTCATTCTTTTTTATTTTATATGCTTTTTTATTTCCATATAATTTTCCTGTTTTTTCAAGCATGTCTTTTAAGTCTCTTACTTTTATGTATTCATATATTCTATCTCCCATTAGTAAATTCTCCCTTTCCTGCCTAATTTCACCTTATATACTATATCATATTTTCATAAAAAAATCTTTAGGACTGACCCGATAGTATAAAATGAACTGGAACACATTATTTTTATAGCATTCCAGTTTTTTATTACTTTAGTATTTATCATTATTCAACTTTTCTTAATTCACCTGTAACTTCACTAGATAAATTCTCATAAGCCATTTCATTAGTATTTTCCATATTTACTGCAAATATATATTCAACATTTAGTTCTTCATCTTGCTGCTCTGTCCCATCAGATAAAGTAACTGTATTTGAACTTATTAGTAAATTATATAATAACCATCCATTAATAGTTTCCTTAATTTCTCCTTCTGGATTTTCTTGTGTTGCTATTTTCGCTCCATTTCCATAAGTATAAGTCCCTTTCTGTATTACACTTTTATCAGATACTTGTATACTAAAAATGAATGTTCCATCTGGATTAAATTGAAAATAGTTTCCTTCTTGTGCTTCTCCATTCTCAAAAAATACCCATTTTCCGTTAAATAAAGGATCTGCATTTTGTTGTTTTAATTGTTCAGCTAATGCTTCATCTTTTTTTATGTCTTCTTCACTTTCTACATATTCTTGTTCTTCTTGGTTTTCTGTATTTTCTTCATTTTGCATAGTTCCTGTTACACTATTTGGATCTTGAGATGATTCATTTTTTTTGTTATTTTTTAACACTATTATTAATGTCGCTATTAACAATACCCCCAAAATGGCTACAACAGTTATTATCAGTCTTAAATTAATTTCTCCTGATTGCTTTTTTGCTTCTGTTAAATAGCTTTTGTTTTTATTCATAATTTTCTCCTTTATATAAAATACTTTTGTTTTCAACATTTTATCAAATCATATATACGAATTCAATATAATAAACAAATTTAACAAAAACTTAATTTTATTGTAATATTATAATTATTTTTATTGCATCTTTTCTTTTATTTTTACTAAAGTATTTAATGCATCAATTGGTGTTAACTCATTTAAATTAATTTTATCAAGTTCATGTGCAATTTCTGCAAGTTTATAATTAAACATATCAAATTGTCCTGTTACTTGTTTCTTCTCTTGCTTCGTTTCTTTTTTGTTTTTTAAGATGCTTTTTCTTTCTATACCTCTTAGGATTTCATCAGCTCTTTTTGTTACATTTTTTGGCACTCCTGCTATTTTTGCAACATGAACACCATAACTCTCATCAGTTCCACCTCTAACTATTTTTCTTAAGAATATAATATCTTCACCTTTTTCTTTTACTGCAATAGAATAATTTTTTACTCCTTCTATTTTATTCTCTAATTCTGTTAATTCATGATAATGTGTTGCAAATAAAGTTTTTGCTCCACACTTCTCTTTATTAGCAATATATTCTGCAACTGCCCATGCTATAGACAAGCCATCATATGTTGAAGTTCCTCTACCTATTTCATCTAATATAACTAAACTGTTACTTGTTGCTTCTTTTAATATTGAAGCAACTTCCATCATTTCAACCATAAATGTACTTTGACCCATACTTAAATCATCAGATGCTCCAACCCTTGTAAATATTTTATCCACAACTCCAATTTTAGCTTCTGAAGCAGGTACAAAACTTCCTATTTGTGCCATTAAAGTTATAAGTGCAACTTGCCTCATATATGTAGATTTACCTGCCATATTTGGTCCAGTAATTATTGATAATCTATTTTCACCTTTATCTAAGTATGTATCATTTTCAACAAATTCTCCTGCACCAAGTATTTTTTCAATTACTGGATGTCTTCCATTTTTTATATCTATAGTTCCATAATTGTTAACTTCTGGCATACAATAATTCATATCTTCTGCAACTTGAGCAAATGATGTTAAAACATCTAAAGTAGACACTATTTCACTTGCTTTTTGTAAACGTTTTACATTATCTGCTATCTTTTCTCTAATTTTCGTAAATTCATTATATTCTAAATTTACCACTTTTTCTTCTGCACCTAAAATTTCATTTTCAAGTTTCTTTAGTTCATCTGTAATATATCTTTCAGCATTTGTTAAAGTTTGTTTTCTAATAAAATAATCTGGTACTTGATTAAGATATGATTTTGTAACTTCTAAATAATATCCAAAAACTTTATTAAATCCTACTTTTAAATTTTTAATTCCTGTTTTTTCTTTTTCTTTTGCTTCTAGTTTTATAATCCAATTCTTACCTTCTATTGTAGCTTTCTTTAATCTATCTATCTCATCATCATATCCAAGTTTTATGATTCCACCTTCTTTAATTGTCATAGGAGGATCTTCAATAATTGATTTTTCAATTAATTCATATATATCTTGTAATTCATCTAAATTTTCATATAACTCTTTTAGCAAATCTGACTTACACTCTTTTAATGAACTCTTAACTTCTGGTAACTTATATAATGAATTTTTCAAAGTAATCATATCTCTCGCATTCGCATTACCATAAGCCATTTTTCCTGCTAGACGTTCAATGTCATATACTTTTTTTAGACTATCTATTATATCTCCTCTAAGCATCAAACTTTCTTTAAGTTCTTTAACACTATTTAATCTTTTATTTATTTCTAAAGAATCTATTAATGGATCACTTATCCATCTTGAAAGCATCCTTCCTCCCATAGATGTACATGTTTTATCTAACACCCATAATAATGTTCCCTTTTTGCTTTTATCTCTTAATTTTTCAGTAAGCTCTAAGTTTCTTCTAGCATTAATATCTAATGACATATATTTTTCTGTGCTATAAACTTTGATTTTATTAATATGTTCTAGACTTGTTTTTTGTGTTTGAGAAATATATTCAATTAAAGCATTTATTGAAATAAGTGCCAAAGGTTTTTCTTGAATACTTTTTATTTCATTTCCATTATTATCAATATAGCTAATAGATTTTGCAATTTCACTCATTTCCTCTTTAAAGAATTGATCATTAAATTTTGTAATATATAACTCAAAACGTTCTTTTATCTTTTTAATTTCTTCTGTTGAATCTGCCATCATTGAATTTATTACTATTTCTGACGGAGTATATCTAGCAAGTTCGTCTAATAATTGCTCAAAATTATTTTCTTGTTTTATTTCACTACTTAGAAACTCTCCTGTTGAAATATCGCAAATGCTTATTCCAAAATATATTCCTGCTTTATATATAGACATAATATAGTTATTTTTTCTTTCTTCAAGCATATTGCTTTCTATAATTGTACCAGGTGTTACAACACGTATAACTCCTCTTTTAACAATTCCTTTTGTTGTTTTTGGGTCTTCTAATTGCTCGCAAATTGCAACTTTATATCCTTTTGCAATTAATCTTGAAATATATATTTCAGCTGCATGGTGTGGTACTCCACACATTGGGGCTCTTTCAGCTTGTCCACAATCTTTACCAGTTAAAGTAAGTTCTAATTCTCTAGATGCTAAAATTGCATCGTCAAAAAACATTTCATAAAAATCACCTAAGCGATAAAATAAAATGCTATCTTTATATTCTTCCTTAGTTTTAATATAGTTTTGCATCATCGGTGAATATTCTGATTTTCCCATTTACACAACTTCTCCTTTCAAGTACCACATATGTTCTGAAATAACTTTTATATCTATTATTTTGTCTTTTAACTCAGATGATCCTTCGAAAACAACAACTTTATTACTATCGGTTCTTCCTGTTAGCATATTTTCATTATTTTTACTTTTTCCTTCTACTAACACTTTTTGAATAGTTCCTACATATTTTTGATTGTTTTCAGCAATTTGGCTTTCAACTAATTCTTTTAAAGCATCAAAATGCTTATGTTTTATTTCATCTGGAACTTGATTTTCCATTTTATCTCCTGGAGTTCCAACCCTTCTTGAATAAATAAACATATATACTTGTTCAAAATGTACTTTTCTAACAACATCTAATGTGTCTTCAAAATCTTCATCAGTTTCACCTGGAAAACCAACTATTATATCTGTCGATAAAGTTAAGTTTGGAATTTTTAATTTCATCTTTTCTACTAAAGCTAAATATTGTTCTTTAGTATACTTTCTATTCATAACTTTTAAAACTTTACTACTACCTGCTTGAAGAGGAAGATGTACTAATTTACAAACTTTTTCACAATTTGCAATTGCATCTATAACATCATCGGTGAAATCTTTTGGATGTGGTGAAACAAAACGAATTCTTTCTATTCCTTCTATTTTATTTATCTCTTTTAATAAAGTTGCAAAAGAATTTATTCCTCTATATTCTTCAAAATTAACATTATTTTCTCTTTCAACTCTTAAATACGAATTGACATTTTGTCCTAATAGTGTTATTTCTTTATATCCCTGTTTTGCTAGTAATTCAATTTCATTAATTATATCTTTTGGCATTCTACTTCTTTCTCTACCACGGACATAAGGAACAATGCAATAACTACAAAAATTATTGCATCCGTTCATTATAGTAACTGATGCTTTTACATTACTATCTCTTTTTATAGGCAAACCTTCATATACTTTTCCGTCAATATCTAGAATATCAACTAATTTATTTTTCTCTTCTAATACCTGATATAAATCCTGTGGAAATCTATGTAATGTATGTGTTCCAAACAACATATCAACAAATGGATAACTTGTTTTTATTTTCTTTGTAATATGCTCTTCTTGCATCATACATCCACCAATCGCTACAATTGTTCCTCTTTCTTCTTTAAGTCTTTTTAACTCTCCTAATTTTCCAAATAATTTATCTTCTGCATTTTCTCTAACACAACAAGTATTCATGACTGCCAAATCAACTTCTTTTGAGTTATCTGATTTTGTATACCCCATTTCTTCAATCATTCCACATATTTTTTCAGAATCATTTTCATTTAACTGACATCCCATTGTCAAAATACTATACTTTAAATTTTTACCTTTTATTATCTCTTTTATCTTTTCGATATATTTTTTCTGTTCATTTATTTCTTTTATTGTATTCAATTTTTTCTCCTCCATTACTAAGCTATTTTATTACATTTTTCAATATTTTGCAACAAAATCAACTCGTTTTGTCATCAAAATGAAATATTATAAATATACTTTTTTTTTTATTTTAATGATATAATATTATAAATTATATACTTATTAAAATAAAGGAGTTAATTATGAATCTTTTTACTAGCTTACAACCTTCTAAAACATCTAGGAAAAAATTGGTTAGACCTTTTGCTAACATAGTATGTTTAAAAGCAAAAGATGAAAAAATTAATATAATGAATAACCGTAAATGTTTAGAACTTTCTGAAATGGATAATTTGCTTAACTTTAATAAAAAAAGAAAACATCCTTATAATCCTGATTCAATTCGCTTATGGAGTATATTAGATATGAAAACTTATTTAGATGCTTTTTATGATTTAACTATAAATCCATATGTAGACAAAAATCGTCCAGTTAAAGATTTAGATTTTTATTTAGATTTAACTGCTAAATATTTAAATATACTAGATATTAAATTACTCGGATCATTTAAAATAGAAAATATTGAATTTAAAAAAGTATTATTAGTAACATATGAAATCAAAGATAAAAAAGAAGAATATTACAGACCATATGTTGAACTATTTGTACCAAATGACGATGAAAGTTTTCAAAAAATAGGATATGGTTATGATACTAATGATAATGCTAATGTAGAACTATTTATAGAAAATCTTAATTACGCCATCTACCTTACAAGTAAAGGAACTATAAAATTCCCATTTAAAAGTAAAACATTAAAACTTTCTGTAGATGATATTATTACAGATATAAATATAAATAATCTTATATCAGGCGTATATGTTGAAGATATTGAAATAAGAACTGATTCACTTATATAAAAAAACCGGAACTTATATTACAAAGTTCCGGTTTTTGTGACTTATGCAAGTCCATATTTTTTCTTAAATCTGTCTGCTCTACCACCAACTGTTTCTTGTCTTAAATTTCCTGTCCAGTATGGATGGCATTTAGAACATACGTCTACTTTCATATCTTTTTTTGTTGATCCAACTTCTAGAACATTTCCACATGCACAAGTAATTGTTGTATCATTATAATCTGGATGTAATCCTTTTTTCATTTAAGTTCACCTCTTTCTCCATTTTCATAATTTGACTGCCATTTATAATAACATAAATTTCAAATTTATTCAAGTTTTATTTCTTTTTTGTTCTTCATACATATATGTTGCAGATTGTAACATTTCTTTATCTAAAGACATTTTGTTTATTAGCTTGCTCATAACATTAAACACACAAGCTATTATTAGTATAAATAAGCCTATCTTTTTCCAATGTTTAGCTAACATATATTTTCTCCTTTTTAACTCAAACTACATATAATTATACTTTGTTTTACTTGAAAAGTCAAGGAAAAGATACATATATTTTTATTTTTTGGTAATACTTACGATAGGTGATTAATTTGAGTAAAGAAACTAATAAAACTAAAAAAACTATAACTATAATAATATTTGCAACTATTGCACTAATAGTTGGAATTTTTGTATGGAACAATTATAATTCTAATCAACATTCTTATGATAATTATGAAGCTGAAAAAACTTCAACTGATAATGAAAAAAATAATGAAGAAAACGATGAAGAAAATCCATCTAATCAACCTGATCCAACACCTTTACCTTCTATTGATTCTCCCCCTACTATATCAGAAGAAATATTAGGAGCTTTTTCAACCAAAATATATAATCCTGATTCAGCAAGACAAAATAATATTAATATCACTTGCAACACATTAAATGATACTATTGTAAAAAATGGTGAAACTTTTTCATTTTGTAATACAGTAGGTCAAGCTACCTCTGCTAAAGGATATCAAAAGGCTGACATTTTCGATAAAAACGGTAATAAAAAGAAAGGTCTTGGTGGTGGTAATTGTCAAATAAGTTCGACTCTATATAATGTAGTTCTTTCAATACCGCAACTTAGTGTAACAGAAAGACACAAACATAGTAATTATGTTCCATATATTGAAAAAGGAAAAGATGCAGCTGTTGCATATGGAAGTTATGATTTCAAATTTGTAAATCAAACAGGTTCTGATATTAAAATTGTTGCTTCATCTGATGGTAATTCTGTCAGTGTTGCAATTAATAAATTAGTACAAAATTAAACAGTGAATATTTATTCACTGTTTTTTGTGTATAATTATTTATTATTTAACATATAGTTAAATAATGAATGAATATACTGAAAAAGAAATGGAGGAATTTTTATATGAAAATAAAACTAACTTATATGAGTATTATATTTTTATTAATTGTATACATATCCTTTCCTTGTTTTTCTGCAAACTCTTCAACAAAAGAAAATATATATGTATGGTCAAATAGCGGAAATACAATAGAAACTACTTCATCTAATACTAATGAAGTACTAGAAGATACTTTTGCAGAAACTGAAAATAGTAATCCTTTAAATTTAGAATCAGGTTCAGCTATTTTAATAGAACAAACTACTGGTCAAATACTATATTCTCATAATATACATGAACAATTACGACCTGCATCTGTTACAAAAATAATGAGTATCCTTTTAATAATGGAACAAATTGAAAAAGGAGCTTTAAATTATGATGATCAGATTCCTTGTTCTGAAACAGCATCTGCTATGGGAGGTTCTCAAATCTGGTTAGACACTACAGAAACTTTATCTGTAAGTGACATGCTAAAAGCAATTTGTGTTGTATCTGCAAATGATTGTGTTGTTGCTATGGCTGAACATATAGCAGGCTCCGAAGAAGCATTTGTACAAATGATGAATGATAAAGCTAAAGAATTAGGTATGAATGATACAACTTTTAAAAATTGCCACGGAATTGATGAAGATGGCCATGTTTCATCAAGCCATGATATAGCTTTAATGTCAAAAGAATTACTTAATAAATATCCTGAAATAACAAAATATACAACAATTTGGATGGATAGCTTACGTGATGGAAAATCTGAATTAGTAAATACAAATAAATTAATTAGAAATTATGACGGTGCTACAGGTTTAAAAACAGGTTCAACATCATTAGCCCTATATAATCTTTCTGCTAGTGCAACACGTAATGGCCTTTCGCTAATTGCTGTTATAATGAAAGCTCCTTCAACTAAAGTAAGATTTGCAGAAGCTCAGAAATTGTTAGACTATGGTTTTAGCACTTATTCATTTAAAGAATTTGGTACTAAAGATGAAATTGTAACAAACATACCAGTATCTAAAGGATTAAAAAATGATGTAAATTTAATATATGAAAATAAAGTTGGTGTATTATTAAAAAAAGGTGAAGATAAAAATATAAATCAAGAAATAACTTTAGAAGAAAATATATCAGCTCCTATAACAGAAGGTCAAAAATTAGGTGAAATTCGTTATACTATGGATGGTGAAACATTAGCTACTTGTAATTTAGTTTCTTCGGAAAATATTGATAAAATTAATCTATTTTCTATGTCTAAAAAAATATGTTATAACTGGGTTAATCTATTAAGGAAGTAACTTAACATAAAATTGACTTTTCGTGCAAAAAATGGTATAATATAAGAAGTTTTAATTAACATTTTTAATGATTACTATCATAATTAAAACGATAGTTCTTTATAAATGTTATTGGCATACCTTTTTTTAACTTTTAAGGAGGAACTCAATGATTAAAGGTATTAACACAGCATTAGTTATTATATTTTACGGACTATTGTACTATTTTTGGCTACCCACACTTTCTATTTTTTATTTTGACGGTTTTCTATTCTTTGGAATTGGAATAGCACTTTTAATTTATCTTGTAAGCCTATGGAAAACAGAGGATTTCTTTACAAGTGGTTGCTTATTTGCATGTGCTGTAGTTGTTGTTGCTTTACTTAGTGTTGTTGGTTACATTTTAGGTTCAGGATTATTTAATTCAACCTCAATGTATAAACAAATCGGAGAAATTGAAGAAAAATCTTTCACAGAAGATTTGTTAGAAGTCGATGTTTCACAGATTCCAACTGTTGATATCGATCTTGCCAATAATCTAGCTGACAAAAAACTCGGAGAAGAGTTAGCACTTGGTTCACAAATGGAAGTTGGTGAATTTACAAATAAGCAGTCTGTTAATGGCAAGCTTATTTATACAGCTCCACTTGAACACAGAGGGCTCTTTAAATGGTTTAGCAACATGGGTGGTACTACTGGTTTTATTAGAATCAGTGCTACCAATTCAAATGATGTTGAACTGGTTAGAGATGTAGATGGCAGACAGATAAATCTTAAATATATTAGAAGTGCTTACTTCAATCAAGACTTAAAACGTCATTTAAGATTTAGTGGGTTTTATAACGTAAAATTGACAGAATACAGCTTCGAATTAGATGATTCTGGTAAACCTTATTGGGTAGTGACTACAGCACGTAACACTACTCTATGGCAGAATCCTGAAGCTACAGGCGTTGTTGTTTGTGATCCTGAAACTGGTGAATGCACATGGTATGACGTTAAAGACGCACCGTCATGGGTTGATATAATTCAACCAGAAAGTTTCGTCATCAATCAGATTAAAAACTATGGCAAATATGTTCATGGTTTTTGGAACTTTTCTGATAAAGACAAACTTTCGATGACGGAGCACATAACAACCGTCTACAACGAAGGTAGTTGTTACTACTACACAGGTTTAAGTTCAGTTGGTAGAGACAACGGAACTGTTGGATTTATTTTGGTTAATACAAGAACAAAAGAATCCAAAATTTACCGTATGGTAGGAGCTACTGAAAGTGCCGCGATGAGCAGTGCTGAGGGTAAAGTACAAAATATGGGATATTATTCTACTACTCCGATACCTTTAAATGTATCAGGAATACCTACTTATTTCTGTACTTTAAAGGATAACGAGGGACTTGTTAAAGCATACGCTATGATTAACATAGAAGACTATTCCATAGTTGAAACTGGCTCAACAATTCCTGAAGCTCGAAGAGCTTATATAAATGCTGTAAATAATAGTGGTGCATCAGTTGATTTTAGCAGTAATCTTGGTGAATTTTCTGTTTCTGGACCTGTAACTCGATTTGGTACAAATATAGAAAACGGAAATACATATTATTACATGGTTATAAACAACGATACATCTAAATTGTTTTTAGCATCTTATACTGTATCTGATGAGCTTCCAGTTACCCGTGAGGGTGATCAAGTAACAGTAACATATGTTGATGAATCAAGTAGTACAATTAATATTTCTAGCTTTGATAACTTAGGTATTCAGAACTAGATATTATAGTACACATGCATCAATAAAGAACTATTTATTCTAGAGTATTTCTTTTAGAATAAAGGAAGAGGGTCTCCTATTTCTTATAGGATTCCCTCTTTTTAATCGTCTAAATCAATGTCATCATCTATCTCTCCTGTTTCGTCATATTCATATTCATATTGTACTTTTTTTCTGGCTTCTTTCTCAGAATCTTTTCTTCTTTTTTCTTTTTCATCTTCTACTCTCTTTTGAATTTTATTTTTTGTATTTGATTTAGTGTCACTAGAGTTATTTTCATTTATTTTCTTTGAAGCTTTTTCAATATGATTAATTAATTTATTTGTTTCTTCTTTTTTATTTTGAACACATTTATTAATCATATTATTTGTTTTTTCCATTAATTCAGGTATATAATCTAATAACTTGTCTAATGATGAACTATGAGCTACTGGCATTAGTTTTACATTATTTTGTTGGATTACCAAAAATGCTATAGGATTAATTGATACTCCTGCTCCTGAACCACCGCCAAATGGTAATCTATACTGTATTTCTTCTTCTTTATCCTTTTTTTGATATTCATCAATAGTTTCACCTTTAAACTCACTTCCACCTGCTGCAAATCCAAATGAAACTTTTGAAATAGGTATAATAATTATATTATTTGATGTTTCAATTGGTTCCCCTATAATTGTATTAACATCAATCATATTTTGTATGCTATTCATAGCTGTGGTCATAAGACCTTCTATTGGATGATCTGACATGTTTATTCACTCTCCTCAATGATTTTTTCGTATATATTTAATATGTGTAATTTTTGGATTTTTTATACACAAACACTAATTTTTTATTTATAAATATATAAAAATTTATTTTTCTTTTTTGTCTATACAATAAAAAAAATAAAAGAAAAGTTATAATAACTTTTCTTTTATTTGTATAACCTTTTAATTAGTGGTACATAATAACAAGTAAAAACTCTTCTGCTATTATTATCACTTATAGAGAGATTCATAAAGACTTTTATAAATCTTCTGCCATTATTTTACTATAAATAATATAATATTTCAATATTTTTATAAAAATTTTTTTCGTATAATTTCTTAATTCTTTTTTATTTTTCTTGCTGTGCAAAAAAAAAGAACAATGTGTTTTTTCACATTGTTCTTTTTTTAGTTATTATTTTATATTTCCTAAAGTAACTTGTGATTCTAGAGTAATTCCTCCTATTGTTATATCGTCACTATCTGCAGCTGCAGTAGTAAATGTAGCAGCAGGATTAGAACTATTTAAGTTAAAGTCTTTAATATATTTCATAACTGCTTCATAGTTTTCTTCATCTACAACAGCATGTAAGTGTGTATCATCTGAAGTATCTTCTGTTATCTCTTCTAATGTATAATTTCTTAATTCTACATCTGCTAATGCAACTGGTGCTTTAGTTGCTGCTTTAACATGAAGAGATGTAATTTTTCCATTTAATTTAACTGATTTTGTTACATCAGCTAATTTAGGACTACTTATATCAACTGTGCTACCAGCAGTACCACCATCAACATCAAGTGTTAAGCTTCCTTTTATACCTTTAGCACTAGTTACAGAAACAGCTCCACCTTTTTTAGATGTAATTGATACGTTTCCAGCATATACAGCATTTTGAGCAGCTGTAACATCTGTAAATGTTAATTGTACACCATTTCCAGTTTGACTATTGAATGTTAATGAATTTGAGGCACTTTCTGTATCAACTTGAACTTCAAATGCTGAATCTGTATCAGTTGTCTTTAATGATGTTTCACCTTTTGAAATTACATCAACTTTGTTTATTGTAGTTGTTCCTGAAACATTTACAATTTGGTCAGCAGCTGTTAATACATCAGCTCCATTTTCTAGTGTAACATCATTACTTGATAATGCTGAAACATCAACATAACCTTTCTTTACAACAAGTTTAGCTCCTGTTGCTAAATGACTAACAGTTGTTTTATAAGCATCTCCTGTTAATTCTATAGTCATATTTTCAAATGCAGTACCACTGAAATCTTTTGTTGATTGTGCTTCATCATCTGCTACTGTTATAGCTACTGTATCTTCTGTTAATGAATTAATTTTATCTCCAACTACAACTGGTGTATTAGAATCTGTTAAAACTGCATATGCTTTATTTAATAATTCATTTGGATAATATTTATCAAAATTTGTTCCTTTTTCATATTGAACTCCGTTGATATATAATCCATCAACAGAATCAAGTCCAGAACTTGTTTTAACTATTACATTTGATGTAGATTCACCATCTTCAGGTTTATCTGCTTTAACTTCTACATTAGTTAAGCTAGAAATTCCTTCTACCTTAGTAATACCAGCAACTGCATCATCATATTCCATTTCTCCATGGTCTCCATCAACATCTACAGTTAATAAGAATTTATAATTATGATCTGCTTCTAATCCTGATACTACAACTTCTCCATCTTCATTAGTTGTTACTGTATATTTAGATGGATCTAATTTTCTATATCCTGGTGTAGCATCATGTACATCTGGGTCTGGATCATCTTGTCTATATACTATTACACCATATGTTACATTTTCTTTATTTCCGAAATGTAATTGTGTATCATCTACTGTTATAGTTGCAGTATTTGTTGTTGTTGCAACACTATCTATAGCATTAGCATCTAATGTAAAGTAATCTTTTGCTGTTGATACTGGGTCAGATTCTAAATAATGGTAATCTGTTGTTGGTTTTACTGTTACAGTAGCTTTATATAATGTATTTGGAGTTAAAGAACTACTAACTTTTCTTGCATTTTGAAGATCATTTCCATCTTCATCTTGTGCAGGAGTAGCTGCTGTTAAGCTTGAAGATTTATAAGCACCTTTTCTATCATTTCCACCACTTGGATCCCATTCTTCAATTACAACATCAAAACTATATTTATCTTTAACATCATCTGCTAATGTTGGATAATCCCAAGTTATAATTGTACCTTCTTCAGTTGTCTCAAATTTTACATTTGCAACTGAATTCATTTTTGTTATAGTTACAAGTTCTTCTTCAGTTGTTGTTGCCTCAGAATCTTTTGATGTACCTGTAGCATTACCTTTAACTACAACTGAAATATAATACTCACCTTCACCATATTCTTCTATATATGGTCTAAGATCAAAATTTGCTGTATTAGTCTTAATTTTTGCTGGTTTTTGATCAATTACTTCTCCATCTTTATATAGTGTTACAAGGTATGTATTACCAGTATGATCTGTTACATCCCATTTATATTTTGTATTTGTATAAGAAGTTAATTTTGGAACAGTTATATTTGAAACAGCTTCTTCAGGTGCAACTGCAACATCTTTAACTATAGTAGTTGTATATTTTTGTGATTCGTTTCCATATTCATCTACTACATAGAATTCTACATCATATGCTGTAGCTGGATCATCTTTTAAATCAGATGCTATTTGTCTATTTTCTAATTTATTGTTTACTAAATCAAGAGTTGTATAATCTGCTGGATAAGAACCACTTGGTAACTCTTTGTAACGATAATTTACTTCTACAACTTTTCCACCTTCTTTACGAACACCTGTTAAAGTCATAGTAGCTGTTTTTGATCCAGAACGTTTTGTTGTATAATCTCTAGCTACTGGTTTAGCTTTATGAATTTCAATTGTTGTTGTAGCTAATTCTTCACCTGTAGCGTCATCAGTAATAATTACTTCAAATGTACCTTCTCCTGGTAATTCATCTAAACCACTCTTATTTTGAGTATCTGTAGAATGGTCATCTCCTATTAAATCAATAAAGTGTTGTGTTTGATGATCTGCAATCGTAACTCCTCCATTTGCAGAAAGACGTACATATTTTTCAGTTCCATCTTCTTGTGGTACTTTTACAAATACATGTACTGTTTTTTCTTCTTCAGCACTTGGTGTTGAAACTTTAAGTTTTAAATCACCGTTGGTTGTTGTTAAATTCTTACTATTTACACATTTAACTGCTTCTTTATCAGCATTAACTAATCCTTCTACAACATATCCAGATGGTGTTGGTTCATCTTCTTGTGGTACTTCTGGTGGATTGTTAATTGGTTTTTCTACATTTCCAAATACATATTTTTGTACATAAAGTGCATCTGCAGAAGTTATTTTTCTTTCTGTTGCTCCAACTTCACGATCTACATCAGATGCTTCTATTTGTACTGGATCTAAATCTGCATTTCCAAATACATATTTTTGAATTTCTAAAGCATCTGCAGAAGTTATATTTCCAGTTTTGTTAGCATCTCCCCATATAACAACTTTATATTGTGTTCCGTCTTCAACTTGGAATATAGTTCCTGTTTTTATTTCATAGTCTTCAGCATAAGTTGTTTTTCCATCTATTGATGTTAATTCATAATTTTTTTGAAGATCACTAACTGTTACTTTATCACTACTATCGTTTAGTATAAATGTTGCTACATTTTCACTTGCAACTAAAGAATCAGCTTTAAAATTTCCATATGGAGTTGTAGGAGTATCAGCAGCTAGTGATGTTCCCATTACTCCAGTTGTTAGCATTCCTGCTAATGCTAATGATGATAAAAATCTAAAATTTTTCACTTTTCATTCCTCCTAAAAGTTATTTCATTTAGGAAAGTACATATTTATAATGTACTTTCCTTTCATTATAATTACCTATTTTAATTATTTTCTAATTTTTCTAATTACTAAAGCAGCTCCTGCTAAAGCTATTACAACTCCAGCTCCTATATAAACTGGTGCACCTGTATTAGGTAATGTTGAATGAGTTTTTCCATCTGTTCCTACAAATTCACCTTCTTTTTCAGCTGGTTTACTTGTATCATCAGATTTACCATTTGTAGAACCTGGTGTTGATGGTGTTGTTGTTGCTGGAGCATCTGTTGGATCTCCTGTTGGATCTGTTGTTGGTTCTGTTGTTGGTGCTGTAATATTTACAGTAACTTCATTATTTCCTAAAGTTTCATGTGTATTTGTATCAAAAGATCCATCTAGTATTGTAAATTTAGCAACTCCTGGAGCTTTTGCTGTAAAGTTTAATGTAGCATAAGTAAATGTTGCCATTCCTCCATCTCCCATTGCAAATGCAGAAATTTGTATAGTTCCATTTCTGTCTATTGCATCAGCACTTAGTTTGCTTGCATTGTCAAATTTACATCCTGTGTATGTAAGTAAGTTTGTGTCATAAGTAACTTTTGAATCTAAAGATCCAATTGGAGCTGCATCTGGTACTTTTATAGTTACAGATACTATTCCACCTACTACAGCATCCCCACTTCCTACAAAATCTGTTGTAGCATTAACGCTACCCATCATAGCTACTAAAGCTATGGCTAAAATTGTTAAAATTGTTAATGTTTTTTTCATTTTCTTTCATTCCTTTCTTTTCTTTTGCATGGTGTATTTAATTTTCACCACACTAGTGTTTTATTTTGAATTTTAAAAAATTAAAATATTAATAACTAAATTTAAGTTCTCGCATAATCCTTAAATTTCACGTGCTTTACAAATCAATCTTGTTGCTCCCCCTGGATTACAAGTGATAATTGTTATTTCTTTCAATCCATCATCGTTTTGTTTCAAACAAGATAGATCTTCTGGAACACAAGTATATATATTATATATTTTATAATTTACTTTAGTCTTTGTTTCTTTATTAACCGTATAAAGAGTGTCACCTACTTGCATTTCAGACATCCTTTTTAGCATACCTTTCCAATTATGCCCACTGACACAAAAGTTTCCTGACTCGTTTAAATCTGGTCCATATAGTTTTGTAGCAGATAATTTTAGTGCTTCATCATCACAAATTGCAAGAATGTTTTTCTCGAGTTCAATTTTATCGATGACAAGTTTTCCCAGTACTTTATAATTCCCCATATTATCTGGAATATCTGAGACATCTACCTCTTCTACTACTTCTTCTACCACTTCTTCTGGCTCTTGCGTTTCCTCTTGTACTTCTTCTGCTACTTCTTGTTTTTTGAATAAATCAAATAATCTATTACTTGCAATTAAATATATAATAGCAAGTATAATAATCAGCAAAAGGATACAAATTGTTATTTTCTTCTTGTTTAGTTTCTTTTCTTTAGCCCTTTTAGCCTTATGATAAACAGTCATTCTACTCTTTCCTCCTTATTCACCTCCTTATATTTTCTAAATATGTTAGGTTATACAATGTTATTCTAATTTAAACTTTCCTAAAAGTCAATAGTTTTTTTGGAATTTTTTTCATAAAAAACTTAAATTCTAAAATACATTTTATTGACAAATTAACACTACTTTTTAATCCTTCTAAATTATATATTGGTTTTACTAAATATTGTCCTTTTTTATTATTAAATTTTACATTTTGTAATATAAAAGCAATACCTGTTGAAATTACTGGTACCACAATAGATGTAGCTATCACATCATCTATTCCTATATCTATTTCCATATCAATACCTTTAATTTTTACATCTGTTTTTCTCACAATATTTAAAATATCTTTAAATATTTTTTTATCTCTATTATTAATATCTTCAATTATTTTTATTTGAAATAAATCAAATTTTTTTCTAATTATTTTTAAAATTTTTTTATTCTCATATTTTTTTAAATTGTTTTCATTTATTTTTATAGAAGTAATTGGAATTTTACCAAAAATATATATTCTTATTTTTATAATAAATTCAAACTTTCTTTGTGCTTCATATTTTACTCCAAAAAAATTTTTAGGTGACTTTTTTATATATTTAAGATTTACAATTTCAATTCTTAGTTTTGCTGTTACAGTTATAGTATATAAAAATATTAATATAATTGTCACATAAAAAAGAAAAGCCATTTTAACCACTTCCTATATGTAATCTGGTTTTTTATATAGCTTTTCCATTTTTTTACTATTTTAATCAATTTATACTTTCATTATCCTGCTTTTTTTATCTTTTCTACAGTAATATCTCCAAATTGTTTTTCTTGTGTTGTTTTCACTTTATTTCTTCTAGATAATTCTAATAATCCAGTAAATGCTGTAACAACTTCTTGTTTATTTCTCTTTTTCAAAGAAAATAATTGGTTGAATACAAATTTCTTTTTCTTTATCAAAGCTTTATATATCTCTTTTACCTTACTAGCAACCGTATATGTATCTGTAATTGCAATTTTTTCTATGTTTTTTGCGTTTTTGTTTATTTTATTACTATTTCTATCTAAAAATTTTGCATATACCTTTGAAATAATTCCTTCTTCATAATTCTCTTCTAGTTGCTGTTTTGGTAAAGGTATTCTTTCTTCTTTTTTATAAAAGCGTTTTGAGTATATTAAGTAATTTTCTTTAATTTTTTTGCTTATTTCTTTGTATTTTTTATATTCAATAATTTGTTTAATTAACTCTTCCTCTGTTAGTTCTTCTTCTTCATCCTCACCTTGTCTTGGAATTAAGTTTTTAGATTTTAAATATAGTAAAGTTGATGCCATAACTAAGAATTCACTTGCTATTTCTAAATTCAGCTCTTCCATTCGATTTAAGTATTCTATATATTGATCTGTTATTTCTGATATTTGTATATCATATATATCCATTTTATTTTTATCTATTAAATGGCATAATAAATCTAATGGACCTTCGAAATTATCTATCTTTATAGCATACTTTTTAGTTTGTAATGTTATTAGTCCTGACATATTTCTTCCTCCTTTACTTATTCTTCTAATTGTTCTATTGCATTTTTAATATTGTCTGATTTATATCCTTTTTTATATAAAAAAGTTTTTATTTCTTCTAAGTCTGAAGAGTTAATCTTTTTTTGTATTATACTATATGCTGATTTTGTTTCATATTCATTCAAATCATCTATATGTAAACCAATGTAATTTTCTAGTTGGTTTCTATTTACGCCTTTTGCTAATAATTTATATTGTATTTCTTTTATAGAGAGATTTTTTAATATTTTAAAATTTTCTATTTTTGACTCTATATAATTTTCATCATTTATGTACTTTGCTTCTTTCAAATACTCAATTATATCTTCTAACATATTTTCATCAATTTTATTATTAAATTTCTTTCTAACTTCTTGTTCACATCTTTTTTGATACAAAATATATTTTAGTACTTGTGTTTTAGCCTTGTCAAATTCTTCTACAGAGTAATCCATGTTATCTCCTTATTCTATTTTTTTGTTTTTCCTTCGTCTTCCTCTTCATCATTAACAGAAGGTAATTCTTCTCCTAAACTTTGTTCAAAAGCTTTTTCAAAATTATTTCTAACTTTTTCTTCAATTTCTGCTAAAACTTCTGGATTTTCTTGTAACCAATTTTTAACATTCTCTCTACCTTGTCCAATTCTATCCCCATTATAAGAAAACCATGAACCAGATTTTTCAATTATATCTAAGTTAACAGCCATATCTAATATATTGCCTGCTTTTGATATTCCTTCTCCATATACTACATCAAATTCAGCTTCTCTAAATGGTGGTGCTACTTTATTTTTAATTACTTTTACACGAACTCTACTTCCTTTAAATTCTCCATTTTGTTTGATGTTTTCTATTTTTCTTATATCTAATCTTACAGAAGCATAGAATTTTAATGCTCTACCTCCTGTTGTAGTTTCAGGGTTACCAAACATAACTCCAATTTTTTCTCTTAATTGGTTTATAAATATAATGACTGTTTTAGATTTGTTTATAGCTCCAGCTAACTTACGTAACGCTTGTGACATAAGCCTTGCTTGTAGTCCCATGTGAGAATCTCCCATATCACCATCTATTTCTGCTTTTGGAACTAATGCTGCTACTGAATCTACTACTATTACATCTAATGCTCCACTTCTAACTAAACTTTCCGTTATTTCTAGTGCTTGCTCTCCAGTATCAGGCTGTGAAACTATTAAATTATCTATATCTACTCCTAATTTTTTTGCATAAACTGGATCTAAAGCATGTTCTGCATCTATAAAAGCTGCTTCTCCTCCCATTTTTTGCGCTTCTGCTACAACATGTAACGCTAATGTTGTTTTTCCTGATGATTCAGGTCCAAATATTTCTACTATTCTTCCTCTAGGAACTCCTCCTATACCTAATGCTATGTCAAGGCTTAAAGCTCCTGTTGGAATAGCTTCTATTTCCATTGCTTTAAATTCTCCAAGTTTCATTACTGAGCCTTTTCCAAATTGTTTTTCTATTTGACTCATTGCCATTTCTAGTGCTTTTTTTCTTTCTTCATTTTCGTTCATAATTGTTTTTCTCCTCCTATTTTTCTGTATGTATACAAAACTTTGTTTGATATGTGTATTATATACCAAATTTTTGTTTTGTCAATACTTTTTTATATTTTTTATTTTGCCCATGTTTCTATGTTGTAGAAACTACTAAACCAGTTTGGAGAAAATTCTCCTAACAAAGCTGTGCTATATACAACACTATATCTGTTTGAATATAAACTTATATATGGTGCATCATTTTTATATTTATCTGAAAGCTTTTGAAAATCATTTTTCAAAGTTTCTTCATCTGTTGTATTTTTTACTTCTTTCATTATTTCTGTTACTTCATCATCTGTATAATTTGCTAAATTGTTTTCTCCAAAAAATATTTCCATACTTGGACTTGGAGAAGAATTCATAGTACAAAGTGCCATATCATAACTTCTACTATTTAACATATTTGTATAACTTTCATCACTTGCTTGTATAATATCAATTGTAATACCTTGGTTTGCTAGTTGTTGTTTTATATTTTCTGCAACAACTACTTTAGAATTATCACTTGCTTTTACTAATAAATTTAGACTTAAAATTTGGCTTGACGATCTTCTACGAGAATTTCCTGATGATACACTTTTTTGCCAAATTTTATTTCTATATGTCCATCCTTCATTCGTTAACTCTTGTTTTCCTTGTTCAGGATTATAACCTGCACTTGAATTTTGTGATTGATATATCCAAGTTCCATATTCTAAAGGAAAGCTTGAAGTATAATATTTACTATCAAATATACTCGATACTATGTTTTCTTTGTCTATAGAATATGCTATTGCCTTTCTAACTGCTACAGAGTTCAAAAATGTATTTTGAGTATTTAATGCTAAAAATGTATGTTCACGTCCTTGCAATTGTTTTTCATTATATCCTATTTTTCCTATATATTCTTGTAAATTTGTATTATCTGTACTTATCATGTCTATATTTCCAATTTTAAATCCATTATACATTTCTCCTAATGATGCATATTTATTAACTATTATTTTTTCTAATGATAATGTAGTTTCTTTAGCTCCCCACCAATTAGAATTTTTCTCTAGGATAATGTTTGCATCTTCATTTTGGGATATAGCATATTTTCCTGTTCCTAGTGGTACAGTTTCTTTATTATACCCAGAGGCAGGAATTATTGGAAATGTTAAATTATATTCAAAGAAAGGAACTTCTTTCGCTAATGTTATTGTAATTGTATGATCATCAACTACTTCAGTTTGTACTACTTGTTCAACATTATATGAATATATTGAACTTACATTTTTTAATGTATCAATTGTAAATCGAACATCTTCTGATGTAAATTTAGTTCCATCTGACCATAAAACTCCTTCTCTTAGTTTTATTATATAAGAAGTATCTGTTTTTTTTACCCATTCTACAGCTAGGCAAGATTGTAACTTATAATCTGATGTAATATTTATTAAAGGTTCATATATTAATTTTTGTATATCTTGTACATTTTTATTTTTGCTTTCAATAGGATTCATTGTGTCATATTCCGCAATACCTAAATTAATTTCTCTGATTCTTGCCTCTTCTTCTTCTTTTTGTTGACTTTGTTGCATTTGTTCTTTTGCTTCTTCTTCTGTCCTTATTTTATATATTGCAAATACCATTATTCCAATAACAAACACAATAAAAATATATTTGAAAGTATTTGATTTCATATATATTATTATGTGGTACTACAAACCACATATCTCCTTTCTTATAAGATTTACATCATTCTTTAATCTCATTTAATATATATCATATGGTCAAAAATTTCAACAAAAAAGGAGCAAATAATTTTAAAATTTTTGCCCCTTATAATATAGTTAAGTATTTAACTTAACCTTTTATTTATAATTAATTTCTCGATTCAATAATAAGTTTTATACCTGTGCGGTCTTCTCCTTCTACCTCAACCTCAGCAAAAGCTGGTATACAAACTAAGTCTACCCCTGATGGCGCGACAAATCCTCTTGCTATTGCCACCGCCTTTACTGCCTGATTTAATGCTCCTGCTCCAATTGCTTGCATTTCTGCCTTATTTGATTCTTTTACTAATCCAGCTATAGCTCCTGCTACTGAATTAGGATTTGATTTTGATGAAATCTTTAAAATTTCCATTTTTTCCTCCTATACTTTTATAATTTTTTCTGTTGCAACTTTTACAATTGTTATTTTACAATATTTGGTAATAGTTGTAAATATATTTTTTAAAATTTCCGGAGGTTTTCATCGCAGTATTAGAGCGGTTTCGACGGCTTTCGACAGTCTATTTTTCTTATCTACAAAATACCTTTTTTATTTCTTCTACCTTGTTTGTTTGATCATTAATTTTAAATATAACTCCATTAAAAATACATTCTCCTGATGCTATTTTATATCTTTCAGGTAAAGTTGTTACAAAACGTTTTATTGAAGCTTCTAAATCCATTCCTATCACTGAATGTTTTGGTCCTGTCATTCCTATATCTGTAATATACCCTGTTCCTTTTGGTAATATTGTTTCATCAGCTGTTTGCACATGAGTATGTGTTCCAAATATTGCAGTAACTTTTCCATCTAAATAATTTGCTAATGCTATTTTTTCAGCTGTTGCCTCTGCATGAAAATCTATTATTATTATATCTGCTTGATTTTTCAATTCTTCTACTATATCATTTGCTACTAAAAAAGGATTTTCAGACAAAACGCTCATGCTTACTCTTCCTATTAAATTAATTACTGCTATTTTTTTATTTTTACATTCAGATATAACATATCCTTTACCAACTATATCTTCTGGATAATTTGCTGGTCTTATTAATTTAGGATGATCTATAAATTTAAATATATCTTTTCTCCCCCATGTATGATTTCCCATAGTTATTACATCAACATTTTGGCTTAATATATCATCAAAATTTCTTTGTGTTATACCCATACCTTCTGCAGAGTTCTCTCCGTTTACTATTACAAAATCTACATTTTCTTCTTGCCTTATTTGAAATAATCTGTTTTTCATTTCTTGGATACCTGCATTTCCAATCAAGTCTCCAACGGCTAAAATGTTCATATTCTCACTCCTTTACCTTTAATATAATACCACAAAAAAAGAGCTATTAAAAGCTCTTTTTTTTATTTTTCTCAAACATTCATTATTTTGCATAATCAATTACTCTTGTTTCTCTTATCATGTTAACTTTGATTTGTCCAGGATAATCCATATCATTTTCAATCTTCTTTGCTATATCTCTTGCAAGTATTGTCATATTGTCATCTGTTATTTTTTCTGGTTTTACCATAACTCTTACTTCACGTCCTGCTTGTATAGCAAAAGATTTTTCAACTCCCTCAAATGAATCTGCAATTTCCTCTAAGTTTTGTAAACGTTTAATATATGCTTCTAACGTTTCTCTTCTTGCTCCTGGTCTTGATGCTGATATTGCGTCTGCAGCTTGTACTAAAACAGCTTCCATTGTCTGTGGTTCCACATCACCATGGTGTGCTTCAACTGCATTTATAACTATTGGATTTTCTTTGTATTTTTTAAGTATATCTACACCTATTTCAACATGTGTTCCTTCCATGTCATGGTCTAGAGCTTTTCCTATGTCATGCAATAAACCAGCTCTTCTTGCTAATTTTGCATCTAACCCTAGTTCATCAGCCATAATTCTTGCTAAGTTGGATACTTCTATAGAATGATTTAGAACATTTTGTCCATAACTTGTTCTATATTTTAGTTTTCCTATTAGCTTAATTAAATCCGCATGTAATCCATTAACTCCTGTTTCTAATACTGCTCTTTCTCCTTCTGATTTTATAGTGGCATCGATTTCTTCTTTTGCTTTCTCTACCATTTCTTCAATTTTAGCTGGATGAATTCTTCCGTCATCTATTAATTTTTCAAGTGCTATTTTTCCAACTTCTCTACGTAATGGATCAAAACCTGATAGTACGACTGCTTCTGGTGTATCATCTATTATCAAATCTACTCCTGTAAGCGTTTCTAATGCTTTGATATTTCTACCTTCTCTACCAATAATTCTTCCTTTCATATCATCATTTGGTAATGCAACAATTGATACTGTCGTTTCTTGAGAGTGATCAGCTGCACATTTTTGTACTGCATAACTTAAAAGTTCTTTAGCATTTTTATTAACTTCCTCTTTAGTCTTTTCTTCATACTCTCTAATCATTGCTGCTTTTTCTGCTGTTAATTCTTTTTCCATTGCATCTAGTAAAATTTTCTTTGCATCTTCTTTTTTTAATTCTGCAACTTTTTGAAGTTCTTCCAATTTTTTATCACGTATTTTTGAAATCTCTTCTTTTTCTTTATCGATTTCTGCTAGTTCTTTGTCCACTTCAATCTCTTTTTTTTCAAGATTTTCTGAACGTTTTTCCAAGTTTTCTTCTTTTTGAATTAATCTTGACTCTTGTTTCTGTAATTCGCCTCTTCTTTCTTTAATCTCTTGATCTAATTCTTTTCTTGCATTCATATTTTCTTCTTTTGCTTTAAAAATTTCTTCTTTTTTTAAATTTTCAGCTTCTATCTTTGCTAAGTCTACTAAACGTTTTGCTTCATTTTCTGCTCCTTGTATTTTAGACTCTGCAACTTTTTTTCTATAAGCCATTCCTACAAAAAATCCGATTGCTAATGAGATTAAGATGGCGATTACTATGATTACAGTATTCATAGTTTTACACCTCTTTCTTATTTAATTTTCAATGTCCGAATAAAATATATCTTATTTTTATTTTCTATATATTTTCTCCTATTATATTTTATCCTTATTATTGTAAACTGTCAAGCTTATTTATAAATTTTTTTGCTTTCTTTATTTATCTTACATTTTTAAATTTAAATACAACGCAAAAAAGCTATTAAAACTTTTTAAGTTTCAATAGCTTTATAATTTTCATATTATTTTATAAATTTTGATAATCTTTTACTTTCTTAAAAGCATATACTGCTGATATTGCAACTACAACTATTAACCCTACTAGTGGTAAAGATTCTTTTAATCCTGTTTCTGGTAAATTTGATGTATCAGTCTTATTGTAACTAGTTACATTTGTAGTATTTTGAGTAGAGTTTGATGATGTGTTGCTTGATGGTGATACATTAGTAGTAGTACTGTTAGTTGTTGAAGCTCCTGTATTAGTATTAGTACTTGTTGGTGTTACAGCATTACCTGTTGTTGATGCTGGAGATGGAGAAGGACTACTTAATGTATTTGTTAAATCTGCCCATCCACCGCTATCTTCAGCAAATACGCTAGTTGAAACAAGCATAATTGCTATCATAATCATCATTACTAAAATCATTTTTGCATTTGTTAAATTTTTCATATCAAAATCTCCTTTTTTTGTTCTACTTATTTATTAATATTATAATACAATCAATAATAATTATACTATATAAAGTTTCCTTTTTCAAGTGTTTCTTTATAAAAAGTAGAAGTTTTTTATTTGATTCACTGTTAAGATAATGATAAACTTATTTTGACTATAAGTCAATACCTTTTGTTTTATTTTGTTTTACAATTTCGTTACACGAATATTACAAAAATGTTACAGATGTTAAACGTTAAATTTAAATAAAACTATATCTCCATCTTGCATAATATATTCTTTTCCTTCTGAACGAACAAGCCCTTTTTCTCTTGCTGCAGTCATTGATCCCATTTTTATTAAATCGTCGTATGAAACAATTTCTGCTTTTATAAAACCACGTTGTATATCTGAGTGAATTTTTCCTGCAGCTTCTGGTGCTTTTGTTTCTTTCTTTATTGTCCATGCTCTTACTTCTGGCTTTCCTGCTGTTAAAAATGACATAAGTCCTAATAAGTCATAACTTTTCTTTATTACTTTATCTAATCCTGATTCTTCTAAACCAATTGCTTCTAGCATTTCTTTTTTATCTTCATCATTTAGTCCTGATAATTCCTCCTCTATTTTTACACATAATGGAACTACTTCTGCATTTTCTTTTTGTGCATATTCTTTTACTTTTATAACATTTTCATCATTTTCTGCATTTTCAATTTGTTCTTCTGATATGTTAGCAATATATAAAATCGGTTTAATTGTTAATAAAAACATATCTTTTATAATTTCTTGTTCATCTTCGTTTAATTCAATTGCTCTTGCAGAAATTCCATTTTCTAAATCCCCTTTAATTCTTTCTAATAAGTCGATTTCTGTTTGATATGATTTATCCGCTTTTAAATTTTTCTTAGCTTTTTCAATTCTTTTATTTACTGTTTCTATATCAGCAAAAATCAATTCTAAATTTATTGTTTCTATATCTCTAATTGGATCAATACTTCCATCAACATGTACAACATTTGAATTTTCAAAACATCTTACAACTTCACATATAGCATCTACTTCTCTAATATGTGATAAAAATTTATTTCCAAGTCCTTCTCCTTTACTTGCTCCCTTTACAAGTCCTGCAATGTCAACAAATTCAACAACAGCATGTGTTGTTTTCTCTGGTTGATACATTTCAGTCAATTTATCTAACCTTTCATCTGGAACTGCTACAACTCCTATATTTGGTTCTATCGTACAGAATGGATAATTTGCACACTCTGCACCCGCTTTTGTAATACTATTAAACATTGTACTTTTTCCTACATTTGGAAGTCCTACTATTCCTAGTTTCATATTTCTTTACTCCTTTTTTATTCTTTATTGCTAATTTGATTTTGAATTTTTTCAATAAATTCATTCAAGTCCATACTACCTAAGTCACCTGAAATTCTTGATCTTACTGCAATCTCTTCTGCTTCTTTTTCTTTATCTCCAATTACTAGCATATATGGAATTTTTTGCATCTGAGCTTCACGAATTTTATATCCTATTTTCTCATTTCTCTGATCTAGCTCAACCCTCAATCCTTCTTTTCTTAATTTTTCCTCTACTTTTTTACAATAATCAACTTGTTTCTCGCTTATTGGCAATATTTTTACTTGTATTGGTGAAAGCCATATCGGAAATGCCCCTTTGTATTCTTCAATTAGGAAACACATGAATCTATCAAATGATCCTAAAATTGCTCTATGTATTACAACTGGTCTATGAGCTTTTCCGTCTTCTCCTATATATTCAAGTTCAAATCTTTCTGGTAATAAGAAATCCAATTGACATGTTGAAACTGTTACATCATGTCCTATTGCAGATTTTAGTTGAACATCTAATTTTGGTCCATAGAATGCTGCTTCTCCTTCTGCTTCATAGAAGTCAACACCTAATTCTGTTAAGATTTCTCTTAATTGTCCTTCTGCCTTTTCCCACATTTCATCATCATCAAAGTATTTTTCTTTATTATTTTTATCCCTTAATGATAATCTAAATTCATATTCATTAAAGTGGAATTCTTTATATACTTCTAATATTAATTTTACAACTTTTCCAAATTCATCTTTTATTTGCTCTGGTGTTACGAAAAGATGTGCATCATTTTGACACATTGCACGAACTCTTTCTAATCCACATACACTTCCACTATTTTCATATCTAAAATCATGTGCTAGTTCTCCAATTCTTATTGGTAAATCTTTATATGAATGCATTTTATTTTTGTATATTAACATGTGGTGTGGACAATTCATTGGTCTTAATACCATTTCCTCATTATCCATTTTCATTACTGGAAACATATCTTCACTATAGTGATCCCAATGTCCTGAAACTTTATATAATTCTGAATTTGCTAGAGATGGCGTATAAACGTGATCATATCCTAGTTGTAATTCTTTATCTTGTATATACCTTTCTAGGATTCTTCTAATTGTTGCTCCATTCGGTAAATACATTGGAAGTCCTGAACCCACTAATTTATGTGTCATGAATATTTCTTGTTCTTTTCCTATTTTTCTATGATCTCTTTGTTTTATTTCTTCTAGTTTATCCAAATGTTCTTGTAACATGCTTGCTTTTGGAAATGAAATTGCATAAATTCTTTGTAGCATTTTATTTTTCTCATTACCTCTCCAATATGCACCTGAAGATGAAAGTATTTTTACTGACTTTACTTTTCCTGTACTTTCTAGGTGTGGTCCTGCACATAAATCTGTAAAGTCTCCTTGCTTATAGAAAGATATTTCTTCTCCTTCAGGAAGATCTTCGATTAATTCTTGTTTATATGGTTGACCTTCCATTAATTTCAATGCTTCATCTTTTGGTAATGAAAATCTTTCTATTGCTATATTTTCTTTTATTATTTTTTTCATTTCTTCTTCTATTTTAGCTTTATCTTCATCTGTAAATGGTTTTTCTACATCGAAGTCATAATAAAACCCTTCATCAATTGATGGACCTATTGCAAATTTAACATCTGGAAATAATCTTTTTACAGCTTGTGCCATTATATGTGATGTTGTATGCCAATAAGCCTTTTTTCCATCTAAATCATCATCTGCAAATGTGTGAATTATTAACTCGCAATTTTCTTCTACTTCATACCTTAAATCTTCAACTTTTCCATTGATTTCTCCACATGTTGCAACTCTTGCTAATCCTTCACTAATTTTTTTGGCAATTTCTAAAATAGAACTTCCTTTTTCTACTTCCATTTTAGATCCGTCTTTTAATTTAATTTCAACCATTTTAATTCCTCCCTTTTTCTTTCATTGGGGAATTCAAAAAACACCCCAATGGATTTTTAGTCCATAGGAGTGCTTATTTAAAACACGGTTCCATCCTATTTTTTACTTAATTAAGATTTTAACGCATCCAACACGTCTAGCTTGTTCACTAGCAACTTAAAGAGGTAGTTTTTCAAATACGTTTTTCTAAGTTAGCTTTCAGCCGGTGACTAACTCTCTCTTAAGATAACCTTTATTTTACTTTGTCTCTTACTTGTTTTTACATATATATTTTATTACTTTTTTCACAAAAAGTCAATAAAAGCGTTTACTTTTTTTAGTTTTTCATATATAATGCGTTACAGTATTTTTTACGCCTCTATAGCTCAGTTGGTAGAGTGCAGCCTTGGTAAGGCTGAGGTCACGGGTTCAATTCCCGTTAGAGGCCCCACAAATCAAAGTGGTTTTACCAAATAAATTGAGAAACTCACATCTGCCTTTTTTAACTCAGATGTGAGCTTTATATTTATATAGTTAAATTTCAATTTCGTTCAAAACATCATTCATTTTTGTTGTTACATCTAAAATAAATTTCAACACACTATAATAGGAAAAAATCAATTTTTTATCTAATGAATTCTTAAATGACAATGGTTCAAACATAGGTCCAGTATAGAATCTAAAGAAAATGTTGTTTTTTCTAAAAATTATTTCAAAATTAATTTTCAATGTTTTACAGAAATCTGTTAAATATAGCAATACATCTGATGTAAGTATTCTCATTGCTAATATTTTATCTTTTGAATATACATCAAAATATTTTTCAAATTCTTTACTATCCATTTCTACTCTATCTTTTCTATCTAATATCTTTATCTTATTTACAGATACTCTTACTTCTTTTTCAATATTTTTATTACATATAGTTTTGGCAAAAATCCCACTAAAAATATCTTCAATAACTTTATTTTTACCTGTACCTGTCTTATATTTTACGTTTATATCAGAAATGTTTATTTTAACATTTTTTATTAATTCTCCTTGTATATAATCATTAGAATCATAAATATTATATGGCTTATTATCAAACTTAGCATTTTTATAATCTTCTTGACTAGAAATTCCATTAAGTGGTCTATAAGAATAAGTCAATTTATTGTTTAATGCTTTTACTAAATTTACAATAATTTCATTTTTATAACTCTTAGTATATTTTTCTTTGTATACATTATACTTAAAAAAAGTATACATTGCTAATAGCAATGTTATAAATGCTGAAATATTCCATCTGCTCATAATTTTTGGATCCATTGTAGGATCACTAGCAAAAAATTTAAAAAGTACAGCCAAAATAACAAATATCACTATAAACAACAAAGTAAAATTACATTTTTTTCTTATTTTTTCTACTTTTTGGATATTTTGATTATATAAATTTTCATATATCTTTTCAAACTCAGATGTAAAATTTCCAACTGATTTCATTTAAGCTCACCTCATGACAATTTTAACACACTTATTTTTTTTAAACAATATTTTAATATTGTGTTAAATATTTTCATCATTTATTTACATTCCAGTAAGTGGTAATTTTTTTTCTTGAACTTTTTGTAAATAATTTTCTTGCTTTTTAGATGTAGCTTTTTCATACATAGCTGTTAATGCATAATTTTGTAATTTACTATTTGGTGCTTTTCCATAGTAAACTGGCAATGTTTTTACTTCCGCTTCTACTTGTATTTCAAAATTCCCTGCTTCTTTAATTTTTTCTATTGGTATCAAAATTTTAAAATTCTCAGTACCTTTAAATTCTGTTTTCTCTTCATTTTTTTCATTAATCAATTTACTTCCTTCTGGTAAATTTTCTAACAACACATTATAACTACTTACTTCTACTTCTGAATTAACTATATATGTTTTTGATAAATATTTTTTATCATTTCCAACTTCTTTCCAATCTTTGTCTTCACTTGATACTGTAATTTCATTTAAATGTTTAGTTTCTGTACAGTTTTGTGCATTTTCTATAATTTTTTTCATAGCTTCTAATGCTCTTTTTCCTTTTTCTCCTTCTCCTAAATATAAATCTTTATCAAAATTATCTAAATAACAATATATAGCATGTTGTGTTGCTGCATATGCTTCATCTTCACTTAAACATCCTAATTGTTCTAAATTTTTGTATGGATAACCATTAATAATTATTCTCCATAAATTTATGTCTGTAATTTGATTTTCTACACTTACAGAGTAGAGATTTTCTTTTGATACACCTTGTAAAGTTTGATCCATGCAATACGCTGGATATCTTTTTCCTCTATCGTCGTAATATACATGCTTTGTTTCTAAATTTATTTCAGAGTAACTAAACATTAGTGGTATGCCAACTTCAGGGTACAAATCTTTTGATATAGAACTGCTATTAGCATATACAAAATTTGTTAATAATATTAAACTTATTATTAATAAAATTAATAATATTCTTTTTATTAGATTCATTCCACTCTCCTTTTTCATCTATATTCCTGTAACAGGTAATTTTTTTACTTGTTTTGTTTCTTCTATTTTTTCAATTGGTATTTCTGTTGTTTCTTCTATCTTTTTAACTGGTACTTCTTGTTCTTCATATGCACTAATGATTGCATATCTTCTACCAACTTTTACATTATATGTTCCTATTAATATTGGCTTTTTTTCGTTTTGCATTTCTGTAGAATTTTTTGCATTATCCAATATTTTTTTCATGCAATTTAAAGTTCTTTCACCAGATTCTCCAACTCCTGTGTATTTTTCTATTTCTCCTTTATTTAAATAACAATATGCAGCATGTTGAGTTGCTGTATATGCTTCTTGTTCATTTTTGCATTTTAATTCCTCTATGCTTTTATATGGATATCCATTTATAAGTACTCTCCATAATCCTAATTCTATATTATTATCAGTTACTTTAATTGTTGATGGTGGTATATTAGTTGGTTCTTCTAAAGACTGCTCTAAATAATAAACTGGATATTCCTTTCCATCTTTTTTATAGTATATATGGATTGTTTTTACATTATAATCATTATTATACTTTAATAAAACTGGTACTTCACCTGCATTATAAACTTCAATTGTATTTGCTTCTTTTGCATACACAAAATTTGATATAGTTACAAAAACAGCAACTATAAAAGCTAATATCTTTTTTATTATTTTCATCGTCCACCTCCTTTGCTGTTAATTTTTAATTTGGGATTTATAATTGGATTTATAAATTGAATAAAAAATATTGATAAAAAATATATTAAATATACTACTACAACTTTTATTGTTTGTAAAGCTTTTTTCATCGCATATTCAGCCATTTTTCGACAATTAAATTTTTGGAAATTTAACAAATTATACATATTATATATTTTTTTTGAAATAATATTTAATGAGGAGAGTGAATTTTATGAAGTTTTTAAACAACCTTGCCCTTACACTTGTTATTATTGGGGCACTTAATTGGTTATTAGTTGGGCTTTTCCAATTTAATCTAGTTGATAGTATATTTGGAGAATTATCAGTTTTGAGTAGAATCATCTATGTTTTAGTTGGAATTGCTGGTTTATGGTCACTTATTTTTTATGGTAAAGTATCTCGTGATTAAAACAAAAAAGCGGAATCTAATTATATAAAGATTCCGTTTTTTTAAAATAAATCAAAATTTGGTACATATTCTTCTTCATGTTCTCCTAATTCTTGTATATACCCATTTTCTATATCAAGTGAATATAGGTAGTTTTCTATTTCTTTATATTCTTCCTTTGTTAATTTTCTATTTAATGTTTCCACACTTTTTGCTCTATATGTTGGAAAATATTGTGCCATCACACTTATATATGTATTTTTAGGCATATTTTCATTTATCCATTTTAAAATATTTTTTGAATTAGAAATACTATTTGGTAATACTAAATGCCTTATTATCATTCCTTTTTGTATTAATCCATTTTCATCAAATATATTTTCCCCTACTTGTTCTTTCATTTTTTTTATTGCTTTTGTTGAAATCTCAAAATAGTTATCAATATTAGAATATTTTTTAGCAAGTTTGTTATCATAGTATTTCAAGTCTGGTAAATATACATCAATATACCCTTTTAAAAAGTCTATTGTTTCTTCATTCTCATATCCATTGGTATTATATATAA
>CANQQF010000010.1 GCA_947625985.1 uncultured Clostridia bacterium
AAATTTTAAATTGCAATTTTGCAAAAAAATATTAAAAGCCCCAGAAAAAATATCTGGGGTTTGTCAATACTCTGAGAAAATGAATTAATTCATTTTCTTTAATAATTTATTTATTTATCTTTTTAATCTAATAAAAATAGCAATCGCTAAAAATATTAATAAAACTCCTATAACAATTAAAAGAATATTTAGAATATTTGATAATCCTAAACCTGATTCAGAATTTTCAGATACATTGCTTACAGTCGTAGAAGCAGTATTCGTTGAAGTAATAGATGAATTTTCTGATGTAGTATTACTAGTTGAATTATTTATAGCAAATGGATCTGAAGAAGAACTATCATCATTTATAATTCCGTCTTCATTAAATATTTCTGCATCATTTGTTGAAGTAGAGTTTGTAGTATTAGTAGTTGCAGATGAGTTAGTTGAAGTATTTGAGTCTAAAGTATTTGAAGTAGTATCTGAAATTGTTGAAGAACTATCAGTTGAAGAGTCTAAAGATACCGCATAAGTACTTGTAGCTGTAAATGTTATAATAAATATTATTGTTAAAATTAAAGTTATTAAATAATTAAATTTCTTTGTCATAAAAAAATTCCTCCAATATAAAGACATTTTATTTCAATTGTTATGCTAATATCATAACAAAACAAACAGAAAAAGTCTAGAGAAATTAAAAAAAAAATAAAAATTTAATAATAAAAAAAAAATAAATCTAAAAAACTAGACAAAACTAACTTTTTAGAATAAAATAATATTAGTAAAAAAGGATGTAGAAAAAAGGAGAAACAAAATGATAATAGAACAATTGGTATTTGTGATAATAGCATTTGCAATATTTGTATATATGTTTTTTAAAATGATGAAAATGAGTGATATCAGTTATGTTATTGTTTTAGTACTAGAAGCAATAGGTATCGCTTTAAATTTCTTGGAAGTTTTATTTAGAATAAAATTAAACATAGTTTTGATGATGCTAAAATATATATTTAGTATAATTATACCAATTGCGATTATTATAGAGGAAAAAAGAGGAAAAAAATTTGCTGAGATATTTAATATTTTTGTAATAAAAGCACTTTTAAAAATAGGGAATAAGAAAATGGCAAAAAAAATGTTACTTGAAATAGCTAGCAAATATCCAGAAAATTATGATGCTCATAGACTATTAGCTCAAATTTATGAAGAAGAAGGTGGAATGAGGAAGGCAATTGATGAATATGTACAATCTGTTGAGTTAAATAAAAGAGATTATGATTCATATTATAGAGTTGCAAATCTTTTAAATTGTTTAGATAAAAAAGATGAAGCTACACAAATGTTGTTTAGCTTGTTAAATAAAAAACCAGATTATTATGAAGCAAGTATTTTATTAGGAGATTTATTAATCCAAAAAGAACAATATAAAGAAGCTGAAAGAATATATCAAGATGCTTTAAGATATAATCCTGGAAGCTATGATTTGAATTATAATTTGGGAATTGTATATACAATGTTAAATGATTTTCAAAATGCAAAAACATGTTATGAAAAAGCAGCTGAAATCAATTCACTTTCATATAATTCAAAATATTCATTGGCAGAAATAGAATTAATATATAAGAATTTAGAAGAAGCAGAGCAAAGATTCTTAGAAGTTATTGAGGATGAAGTTTTGTCTGCAGATGCATATTACCAATTAGCGAAGATTAGTTTAATAAAAGGTGATAAAGAAAAAGCAATACAATATGCAAACATTGCATTAGATATAGATACAAAGAAAATTGCTAATAAAATTAAAAACGATCCATTATTTATTCCCGTTTTAGCTAAAATTCCAATACCATTTAATTTGGATAATAAAGATACAAACGAAGAAGAAAAAGAAGTTAGAAAATTAGAACTTAAAGAAATAAAGGCCAAGGAACATCTTGAAGATATGTTTGAAATAACAAGAAATCTAAGTTACAATGATATAAAAATGTTTAAAAAATATAGAAATGAAAAAGAAACAGAAAAGGAAGAAATACAAGAGGAAAAAGAGCAAAAAGAAAAACATGAATAATAAAACAAAATAAAAATAATTCATAAAATCTCCAAAAATCAATATAATAAGTATATACATTATAGAAAAGGAGATTTTTTATGAGTGAAAATTTTGCTTTAATTGGTGGAGATTTAAGAACTATAAAATTAGCACAAATGATGGCTGACGAAGATAATAAGATATATACTTATGGATTAGAAAAATCTGAAGATATAAAAAATAAAAATAATATTTTTCAATGTAAAAGGCTAAGTGATGCAATACAGAGTAGCGACATTATTATTGGACCAATACCTTTTTCAAATAATGGAAAAGAAATTAATATGCCATTTAGTGATGAAAAAGTTACAATAAAAGACTTAATCCATAATGCTAATGGAAGGGTATTAATTGCAGGAGCAATAGAATCAGAAGTATATAATATGCAACTTCAAGAAGATGAAGAATGTTTTGAAATTATTGATATTATGGAAAGAGAAGAATTGGCCATATTAAATACAATATCTACTGCAGAAGGCGCAATCGAATTGATGATAGCTAATACGAATAAGATAATACATGGAGCAGAAATTCTAATACTTGGTTTTGGAAGAGTTGCAAAAACATTAGCAAATAAACTTCAAGGTTTATCAGCAAAAGTGACATGTGCCGCAAGAAAAGATGAACAATTTGCATGGATTAAATCATATGGATATAATTCTACAGATATAAATAATCTTAAAAGTGAACTTACGAATTTTGATATAATTATAAATACAGTACCTAGTGAAATAATAACAAGTGAGAAATTAGCGTATATTAGAGATGATTGTTTATTATTAGATTTAGCATCTGCACCAGGTGGAATAGATATTAAATCTGCTAAAGAAAAAGGAATAAAAGCGATATGGGCTTTAGCTTTACCAGGAAAAGTAGCGCCTATTACAACAGCAGAAATTATAAAAGATACAATATACAATATATTGAAAAATTGTGGAAAATAATATTTACTAATGAAGGGAGAAAAATATGGGAGTATTTGAAGCATTAATATTAGGAATAGTGCAAGGACTAACAGAATTATTACCAATATCTAGTTCAGGTCATTTAGCACTAATTCCTTGGATTTTTAATTGGAATGATATACCAGAAAGTTTTGATGTGGCTTTACATTTTGGAACACTTCTTGCAATTGGAATATTTTTCTTTAAAGATTGGATAAAATTGTTTAAAGGAGGATATAAGCAAGTTGTAAAAAAAGAGAAATCTACAGAAGGTAAAATGTTTTGGTATTTAGTAATAGCTACAATACCAGGTGGAATTATAGGATTTATACTAGATAAAGTTGTAGGAGATAAATTAACTCAATTGCCACTATTAATAGCGTCTGCATTAATAGTAATGGGTATAATCCTTTACATAGTAGATAAAAAAGCAAAAACAGAAACAGAGTTTGAAAATATGACATTTAAACAAACATTTTTGATAGGTCTTTCACAAGCACTTGCTTTTATACCAGGAGTTTCACGCTCTGGAATAACAATGACTATGGGTAGAATCTTAGGTGTATCAAGAGAGTCAACAGCAAAATATACATTTTTACTTTCTACACCAATTGTATTTGCAGCTACTTTATTTAAATTAAGTGAATTTGAATTTACTTTGCCATTTTTTGTAGGAGTGTTAGCAAGCTTTTTGGTAGGATTACTAGTTATTAAGTTTTTAATGGAATATCTGAAGAAAGGTAGTTTTAAAATATTTGCAATATATAGAGTTATTATAGGAATTTTTGTAATAGGATTGTTTATAAGTAGAATATAAAAAAGAACTGGAGTTCCCTTATTCAGGGAAAATCCAGTTCTTTTTCGGATAATATAAAGTTACAAGTATTTGAATGCTCCGTTTTCCATTCTTTTTTACATGTGACATATAAAATAAGTTTGATTTTAATGTACTATTATGACCAAATATCATTGGTAAAACGTATTCATCAATAAAATCCCTAAGTTCATTTTTTAAATTAAGATTTTGAAAATATTCACTATCTAAGACTATTGCAAAATCTCCAGCATAGAGCGCTTTAAAAATCTTGTCATGAAAAAACGGAGGTATAAAAACGTTATAATAATATTGAACTTCTTTTACAATATCCTGAACAGTTTGGAATAAATAATAATCTACATGACCGATTTCACCTTGATAAAAATCTAGTATAGGTACTTTTCCAGTGTTCATAAGGCCTCCTTGAAATATTTAATTAAATATTAAAACTAAATCAACAACTATTTTTATCATCAATATGTTAACATAAAACAAACAAAAAGTCAATTGTAAAAAGTAACATAAAACATAGATATACATAATATATAATAAAGGAGGATGAAAAATGTTTAATAGAAATTATAGAAATTGTGGATGTATGAATGACTCTGAAGATTCAATCTATGATAATAGTTGTGGCATGTATGCTAACAATGATGATTACATGTCAGATTGTGCTTGCGGTTATAATGAACCTTATAGTCAATTTCCAAGTGATCCAACATTAGCAGAAAGTTATATACCAACACAATATATGAATAATGTATTTAAAAGTTGTCCTGGATTAAAAAATGGAACAATGTTCCCTGAATTAGTAAGTTGTTATGAACCAGGTCAATCAATGAAAGTAATAAAGTATTTAAGAGATACAAATCAAATTGGAGAGGGGTGCAATGGTTAATGGCAATAGAAGAAAATACTAGACATAATGACTGTGGATGTCAGGGTGAAAATAATGATGAGTTAATGCAAGAACTTAAAGATGAAATTAGATGTTGTGAGTTTGCTATTACAGATTTATCATTATATTTAGATACACATCCAAATGATAAAAGAGCTTTATGTCTTCATAGAAATCAATGTAATCATTTAAAAGAATTAAGAAATAGATATCAAAGAATGTTTGGTCCTTTAAACATTACATTCCCATGTAATAAGTGGAGATGGTTAGAAGGACCTTGGCCATGGGAAGGAAGTGAATATTAATGTGGACTTATAATAAATTATTACAATATCCAATCAACATTAAGTGTACAGATCCAAAGCTTGCAAAGGTAATTATATCACAATATGGAGGACCTGATGGTGAACTAGCTGCTTCATTAAGATATTTAACACAACGTTTTGGAATGCCTGATGAAAAATCCAAAGCTGTTTTAAATGATATTGGTACAGAAGAATTAGCTCATTTGGAAATGGTTGGAACTATAGTTCATCAATTGACAAAGGATGCTTCTATAGAAGAAATAGAAAAAGCAGGTTTATCAGAATATTATACAGATCATGGATTAGATGTTTATCCGTCTTCTGCAGCAGGTGTACCATTTACAGCTGCATATATTGCATGTAAAGGTGATCCAATTGCAAATCTACAAGAAGATCTTGCAGCAGAACAAAAAGCACGTGCTACTTATGAAAAATTAATAAACTTATGTAGAGATAATCCAGATGTTTTAGATCCTCTACGTTATTTAAGACAAAGAGAAATCGTACACTTCCAAAGATTTGGAGAAGCATTGAATGGTGTTCATGAAAAACTTGCGCAAAAGAAATTCTACATGAATAATTATAAAAATGATGATGAGAATTATATGGATAATATTGGAAATATGAGTGGTTCAAATATGGTTAATATTAACTACAATAATGATAATGAATGTGGTTGTGGAAATTAGAAAAATGGTGTTAGCACTTTTTATGTGTTAACACCATTTTTAGTTTGAAATATAAATAAAAAGAAATGAAAATGTAATAAATATGTAATTGTATTTTCTTGTCGATTATGGTATAAAAATGATTGATAGAGGAATAAAAGGAGTTGTTTGTATGAAAAAAAAGATTGTAAAATATATTGGTTTATCTATTTTTCTTATATTAGTTATAGTAGCTATATATAATACATATAATTGGATTTATTCAGGTAATCAAGACATAAAAATTAGTACATCAAATAAAGCATATAGTAATAATGATTTATATGTATCTATTTATGCTGAGAAAAATGGTGTGGATTTGGATACAAAATCAAAAATTAAGTTATTAAATTCAGACGGAAAAAAAGTAAAAGGAGTAAAAGTTACTGAAGATGGAAATACTGCTACTCTTAGTATTCCAGAAGTAGAAACAGGTAAATATTATATTGAAGCAAAAGTTTCTAGTAAAGAAGGTAAGGATAAAGTACAAAAAGAAATATATATATCTAAAGAAAATGCTGAAAATATAACGATAACATTAGATAAGGGAATATATAAACCTGGAGATACAATTAATTATAGGGCATTATTAACTAGTAAAGAAAAAGATGAACCTATAAAACAAAATGTAAATGTAAGTATTTATGATGGAAATGATAATAAAGTATATAATGAAAATGTAAATTCATCTGATTATGGAATTTTAAGTGGAACTTTCTCTTTAGCAAATGAGGTAAATAGTGGACTATATAGATTAGTAGTAAAAAGTGAAAATAATGAAACAACTAAGCAATTTAAAGTAAATCCTTATGTTACGCCAAAATATGAAGTGAAAATTAATTATGATAAAGAAAACTATTTGATAGGAGATACTGCAAAATTAAATATTACTGCAAAGTATTTTTTTGGAGAAGCAGTTCAAAATGCAGATATTAAAGTTTATATAAATAATCAAGAGTATAAGTCTATAAAAACAGATTCACAAGGAAATGCCTCTTTAGATTATAAAATAGAAAAAGCAAATACATACAATGTAAAGGTTGAAGCTGTTGATTCTTCAAACTATTTTGTAGAAGAAGAGAGTAAGTTTATAGCAAGTACAGATATTTTTGAAGTTCAATTACTACCTGAATATGGAACTTTAGTACCAGGTAGAAAGAATGAAATATATGTGTTTACTAATAAAGCAGACGGAACGCCATTAAAAACTTATGTAACCATAAATTCATATAATTTTACTAAACAAGTAGCAACAGATGAAAATGGTATTGGTAAATTTTCTATTGATATAGAACAACAGGGAAATACTAGTAAATCAACTAAAGAATTTTCTATAATAGCAGAGGACTTAGAAGGAAATAAAGTAGAAAAAAATACAAAATTTGATATACAACGAAAAAATTTGATTTTATCAACTGATAAAGTAAAATATGGACAAGGTGAAGATATAAAAATAAATATGTGGTCTGTAAATGAAAATCCGAAAAATGTTTATTTTTATAAAGATGAAAAATTAATAAAATTCTTAAATACAGAATCAGATGAAACAACGATAAATTTAGAAGATACATATGGGCTAATTGATATATATGTTAAAGATGCTGTGATTAATAATAACTCAAATGTATATAAAAAGACAATATTTATAAAACCAGAAAAAAATTTAAATATAAATATAAATACAGACAAAAAAGAATATAAGCCAGGAGAGGAAATATCTATTTCAGTAAATACTGCTGATGAAAACAATAATGGAGTTGATGCAGCATTATTAGTAAGTATGTTGGATAATTCTGTTTTAGATTTAGCAAATAATGATTTATCAATAGATAATATAAAGCTTGCATTGCAAGATTTAAAATTTTCTAATGACTTAGATGCTGCAACTTTATATTCTTGTATAGTAAATGATTCGTCAGAGCAAACAATGATGGCTTTATTATTAAAACAAAGCGATAAAGATATTAATATTTCAGAATCAACATTAAACAATGATGAGCAGAAAGAAAAATCTGCTATAATATCAGTGATATCAATTTTAGCTATTATAGTTATAGTTATAGTTGCGTTATGTATAAAGTATGAAAAATTAAGAAATTTAATTAAACATATAATAAATTTCATTGTTTTAGATTTTATATTAGTAATAACATGTATCTGTGTATTTGACGAAATTTTTTCAAACGAGTATTCTGTAGGAGAATTTATTGCAACGACTGTATTTGGATTAATGATTTATTTAACATTAATATATAAACTAAATGAAAATATTTTTAAAACTTCGGTATCGATTATTATAACATTTGTATTATTTTCATTTGTACCATTACTATTTAAATATTTTAATGCATCACCTATTATAATATTTTTAGTTATTTTATCAATACCATTAATTATTGTTCTTTTTGCAAGAATAGGTAAAAAAAATAAATTAATAGAAGAAAAATATTATAAAAAAATAATAAAAGAAATAATATATATCTATAAATTTATAGGTGCTATAATACTCTCTTATATTATAGCAAGTAAACTTGCAAAAATTATAGACATGTATACCCCTATATATATACCAATCTTTTTAGTATGTTTATATTTATTTGATTATTTATTTAATCGAAAAAAGAAAAAAAGAAACCAAAAACAGAAGGAAGAAAGAGACTTAACAGTAGCTTCTATTGTTATTATTGTTTTAGCTATAATAGGAATTATGGCAATAGGATCTATTTTAATGTTAATATATAATCAAGCTACAAATATTACTAATGGTAATCAGATGAGTGAAGTAGGGACTTTTCCAAGAAATGGTTCAACAAATGAAAGTAGAAAAAGAGGGGGAACGGGAGCACCGGATCCGGCTGCATTAATAGGAGAAACTACAGAAGCAGATACTACAAGGGTTACAGGGTTCCGGTGGTACGGGGTTAACATCTTTATTTGATGGATTTGCAGGTTCTTTAGGTGAAAATAACTCAACTAATAAGCAGGAGGAGAAGCAAGAAAGCGATATTCAGGCAACAGATGTCGTAACAGATGATAATGTAAGAAATACATTTCTAGAATCTATGTGTTTTATTCCAGAATTAGTAACAACAAATGGAAATGCTAATGTGGACTTAACTCTAAGTGATAATATAACGACTTGGACAATCCAAACTGTTGGAAATACAAAAGATGGAAGAGTAGGTTATGGAAGTTTAGATGATGTAAAAGTATTTAAAGAGTTTTTCGCTGATTTTGAATTACCAAAAAATCTAGTTGAAACTGATAATGTAAGTATTCCAGTAACAGTATACAATTATACAAATAATTCAATTAATACTACTGTAAAAATTAAAGAAGAAGAATGGTTTACAATAGATAATAATAATATAAACGTAAGTATAGAAGCAAATTCTTCAAAAATGGTATATGTTCCTATTTCTGTACTAAAATCTGGAGAAAATAAATTTAGAGTAGAAGTATCAAGTGATACATTAACAGACATTGTTGAAAAAAATTGTACAGTAACGCCAAAAGGATATAAAGTAGAAAAAGTAGTTTCAACAGGAAATTTAGATGAAGATATAGATGAAGATATACTTGTTTTAGAAGATATAGTGAGTAATACAGCAAAAGCAAAAGTAAAGATTTATTCAAGTACAATGTCACAAACTATAGAAGGAATGGAAAATATATTTAGAATGCCAACAGGATGTTTTGAGCAAATTTCTTCTAGTTTATATCCAAATATATTAGCATTAAGATATTTGGAAGATAATAAAATTGATAACGAAAGTATAAGGGAAAAAGCAAATTCATATATATCATCAGGATACCAAAAATTACTAACATATGAGGTAAAAGGGGAAAGTGGAGGATATTCATTATATGGTCATTCTCCAGCAGAAACAGTATTGACTGCTTATGGTTTAATGGAAGTTTCTGATTTAAGTAAAGTATACAATGTTGATGAAAATGTAACTAGAAAAATGACAGAATTCTTATATGGAAAACAGAAACCAAATGGAATGTTCGAAATTACAGGAAATCATATAGGTGGAGCTAATTCTAGAGAAGATCTAGCATTAAATGCATATATAACTTGGTCTTTATCAGAAAGTAATCCAGAAGATGAAAGGATAAATAAATCAGTAGAATATTTGAAAGATAAAATAGACGAAGTAGATGACAATTATACATTAGCTTTAATTGCAAACGTTTTAGCAAATAAAGAAGATAAAGCTCTAAATAATGTTTCAAAAAGACTAGTCAATAATATAAATGTAGACGGGAATAACGCATATATTTCTTCAAATATTTCGGACTATTATGGTTCAAAATCTAATGTACAAAATATACAAACAGTTGCATTAACATCAATGGCCTTATCCAAAGATAAGTCAAATGCAGATATGAATAAATTATTAATTAATTATTTAATTAGTAAAAAAGATGTAAACGGAACTTGGCAAAGTACTCAAGCAACAATATTAGCATTAAAAGCATTAAATGAATATAATGAAAAAGGTAAATTAAGTGATCAAACTATTACTGTAAAAGTAAACTCAGAAGAGCAAAAAATTGAAATAAAAAATAATCAACTAGATTTATACGAAATGACATTTGAAAATTTAAATAAGGAAAATAAACTAAATATTGACATTGAAAAAGGTAACGCATATTATGAAGTAGTTGAAGAATATTATATTCCATATGAGAAAGTAGATAAAAGCAATGATAAAATAGAAATATCAGTTGAAGCTAACAATGAATTGAAAGTAAATGATATTTTGAAATCTAATATTAAAGTTATAAACAGAAGTGATAATGATATTATTAACGGAATGGTGACAGTTTCTATACCTCAAGGATTTACAGTAAAGGAAGATAGTTTAATGCTATTAGAAAGTAAAGGTATAATAGCTAAATATGACACAACGTATTCAGAAGTAAACATTTATCTTAGAAATTTTGAAAAGGACCAAATTATTGACTTAGATGTTGAGTTTAGAGCAATGTATCCAGTTGATATAATGGGATTATCGATAAAAGCTTATGATTATTATAATCCAGAAGTAGAAGGTAAATTTATGCCAATGAAAATAAATGTAAATCAATAAAAAGTCTCGAAAGAGACTTTTTTTGTAACTTAAAAATAATATTATATTAATATTGCCGAAATATTACTATGATATAATTATTTATAATTATATGTAGTAGAAAGGCGAAAAAATGAAAGTAAGAACTTTTTTAGATGACGGTAAAGTAATAGAACTAGTATTAGATTTGTCTGATAAAGATATTAAACTTGATTTAGAAGGTCATACAAAAATAGAAGATAGGAATATAGGCAAAAATGTAATTAATAATATAAAAGATGATATAACAGTTGAACAAACTGAAAATCCAGATGTAAATAAGATTTTGATTAAAGGACAGGAGTTTGTAAAATTGTCAAAATCCACAGGTGAAGTTGAAAATGTTAATAGCCTTGTGGGTTTTGAAACAAGAACTTTAGGACAAAGAGATGACCAAGGTGTTCCTTTTCCTAGAAATAATAAAGTAGACTTTTCACCTAAAACAGATCTGCATACACATTTTGCAGGAGCATTAACTCCTGAATCGCTAGTAAAAGTAGGAATAGAACATAATATAGATTATGATAAAGAATTATTAGAAAAAATAGGAATTGATACGAATAAATATAATATATGTCAAAACGCATATGGAAAAGATTGTATAAAAGTTAGAGATTTAAATGAAGAAGATATACAACAATTAAAAGAAGCTTTAAAAATTTCTCCAGTTACACAAGAAACATTTAATAAAATGGAAGATATATATTCTTTGAGAGGTCCATTTACAAAAAACAAAGAATTATTTCCAGATTATTTAAGAGAATTAGCAAATGATTATAAAAATAATGGTATAGAATATGTAGAATTATCTTTGTCATCAGTTATAAGTTCTCCAGAAGATATGCAAATGATTGAAGATAATTTACCTAAAATAGAAGAAGAAACAGGTGTAAAAATAAGGTTTTTAGGAGCTTTATGGAGACACTCAGATATGGAATGGAATAATGATGAAATAGATAGATTAATGAAAGTTGCAGAAAGTCCATATGTTGTAGGATATGACCTTATGGGAATTGAAACAAATTCAACATTAATATTTGAAGAACAATTAAAAAGATTAGCAAAGTACGCAATGACAAAAGATCCAAATTTTGCAATAAGACTACATGCAGGGGAGAATCCTATATTTAAAGATAATGTAAAAAATGCACTAAAAATAATGTTAGAAGCACATGATGAGCTTGAAGAAGAGAATGGAGAACAATGTCCTTTACCAAATGTTAGGATAGGACATGGATTATATGGTGTTGATGATGAAACTATAGATATGGCTAAAGAGCTTGGTGCAATAATAGAATTTAACATGAGTTCAAATTTAGCATTAAATAATATAAACTATATTTCAGATATACCTATAAAAAGATATCTTGATGCAGGAGTTGAAGTTGTTTTAGGAACAGATGGTCATGGAATGTACTCAACTTCTAGTAAACAAGAAGTTATACTTGCTACAGCTGCGGGATTAGAACCTAAAGATTATGAAAAAATAAGAATAACAGAGGGAAATGTTATTAAGAGAGCTCAAGAAAGAGAACAGAGTCATCCTAGAATACAAGATGTAAATACATTGTATGGAGATAATGTACAATATAAAAGTGGAGAACCTTGTTATGACGATGACGTGATAGAAAAATATAAAAAATATAATGATGATGTATTAGAAAATTTAAGTTATAGAGTAGATGGAATAGCCGAAACAAGTAAAGAAGAGATAAAAAAAGTAACAGAGGGAAAGATTCCAATTGTTTTAACAGGAGCATCAAAGTCACAGTGGGAACAAGTAAAACAACAAGATATAGATGAAAATACAACATATACAACATATATTGCTTTATTAACACAAGTGTTAGCAAATGTATTGGATCCAAATAATTCTTATATAGTAACTGGAGGTACGAACTTTGGAGTTGAGAAAACAATGCATGAAGCTGTAAATAGAAGAAACAATAGAGAAGGAGATCAGTTGGTAGTTTTAGGAACATTTGTTAAAGAGGCTATTACAGATATAGACAAAAGGAAAGAACTTAATGAATGCAAAGAAAAAAGATTAAAAAAAGAAGTTCCATTAGAAGAAAGAATTTTAGCACAAGAAATGGTTGAAAAATTAGAAGCAGAATTAGAAGATGGTATAGAACCTAATACAGTTACACATGCTACAATATTAGAAATAGAAGGAAAAGTAGCTGAAACATGGAAACAACTTCCAGAAACACAATTAGAATATGCAAGTAAAAATAATGGAATTTTAATTGCAATTTCAGGAGGCACAACAGTAAGTGATATGATTCAGGCTGGATACAATCGAGGTATAGATATGCTTATAATGGATGGACCCATAGGAGCTTCAACAGATAAAAGTAAATCATTGGGAGAAAAACAGTATTCTTTTAAAACAATACAGGAATTAATATATAAATTACATAAAAAAAACAGCAACCTTTTTATGAAAAATTTTTCTTTAGAAGAAATCAACAACTATATTGCTCAAGCAAAAGAAGATTTAAGGAGTAGAAATTATGGATTAGAACATATAGCAAAAATAGATGAAAAAATAAAAACACAAGATAGACAAGATGAAATTATTATTTTAGATAGAGAAATGTATGAGCTTGAGAATGATATAAAAAGAGAAAATAATGATAAAAGTGAGGTGGAAATCTAATGACATTAGAATATAGACAATCATTAACTGAATTAAATACAATATTAAATTTTATGGATGTACATTATATAAAGAGAATTCCACGAAAATTTGTTGATTTTATTTCTTTAAATATGGATAGAAGTTATATTCCAAATATAAGCCGTGATATACCAATTGATGAACAAGCATTAAAAAAGCATACAAAGGTATTAATGTCTATTCTTTATAGAAACTATTGGTGTGATAATAAAACAAAAGAAATACTTAAGCTAAAAGATATAATTTCTGAAAGAAAACGTAGATCAGAAATGAATGATATGTATAGTGCAGATATAGTATTTAATAAGAGAGAAGATGAAACCACTAAAGTAGAGAAAATTGAAGAAAGTGCTCAAGAAAATACACAGTTAATAAAAGTTGAAAAGACAAAATGGTATCAAAAAATATTTAAAAAGATTTTAAGTATATTAAAAAAACATAATAAATAAACTTCTCACTAAGAGAAGTTTATTTATTATGAACTACATATTTGTTAAAGAATCTTTGCATTTTTGACATATTTGCTTATTTTTATATTCTTGTAAATGCGTATGTTTTCCACAAAATACGCAACTATCTTCATGCTTTTTTATATTTATAGAATTACCATTAATATGTAATTCTAATGGATCTTTTTCATCTATTTCATTTAAATCTCTCCATTCTTTTGGAAGAACAATTCTACCTAAACAATCAATATTTCGTATAATAAAAGACTTCATATATAAAACCCCTTCTTTCTACAAACTTATTTATTTATATTACCAAAAGGGTTTAAAAAAGTCAAGCCAATGGTTTAAAAACTATTTATAAAGTTTTCAATATTTTATCAATTTTATTTAAATTAGTTTTGATTTTTGATACTTTTTTATCTATAAATTTATCAGATTCAAAAGTTACACCTTTTAAAATAAAATCAGTAGAATATCCAGTTTTATCTGATATTTCTATAATTTTTTCTACAGATAATCCTTTTTCACCTGCAATAACTTTACCTAAATGTTGTCCGCTTACATTAATCATCAAAGCAAATTCTTCTTTAGTCATTTCTAGATTCTTTCTTATAAATTCAATCCTTTTACCGATATCTTTTTTTATTTTTTCTTTTTTTAACATTACAATACCTCCAAACAAATTTTAATATGTAATAATCAAAAAGATATGAGTAAATGTGAATGAAAAAATTGTGGATTTTTGTGGAATGATGTAGTATAATAGATAAAAATTCAAGTAGGAGAAATAGTAATGAATGATAAAATAAAAATTGTTTTATTAGAAGATAATGAATATGAAATTAAACAATTTGAAAAATACATTAATGAAAGAGATGATATATTTTTAATAGGAAAGACTAACTCTAGTGATGAAGCACTAAAATTGGTTGAGAAATATACACCAGAAATAATTATTTTAGATTTAGAATTACATGAAGGAAAAGGTTCAGGATTTGAATTTTTGAATAACTTAAAACATTTAGCATTAAATAATACTCCATTGAAAATTGTAACTACAAATATAGCTTCAAACATTATATACGATAAACTTCACAAAGATTTTGTAGATTTGATTTTTTATAAAAAGCAATCTGATTATTCACCCAAATTAGTTATTGAGTCATCAATGTTATTACTTCAAACGCCAGTAGTAAGTAATAATAGAACTATTGCTAATAATATAAATACAAATGAAAGGAATGAAGAACTTTGTAATAGAATTAATAAAGAATTAGATTTAATAGGAATAAGTTATAAGCTTAAAGGTAGAGATTATATTTTTGATGCAGTATATTATTTACTTACAAATGATAATGACGATATTACTGTATTTCAATATTTGTCAAATAAATATAAATTATTAACAAGTAGTATAAGCAGAGCAATACAAACTGCAATAAATCATACATGGAGAACGACAGCTATTGAAGATTTACGTGTTCATTATACAGCACAAATAAATTACAATACAGGAGTTCCAACTCCAACAGAGTTTATATATTTTTTAGTGAAAAAGATACGAAATTAAATATCCACAATTTTAGGATGAAATTGCATCCAAGAAACCACCTAGAACTCAGGTTCTAGGTGGTATTTTTAGTTTATACAAAGAGAAAGTATAAATTAAAAATGGAAGGATGTGAGATTATGAGCTTTTGGGAATGGATAATGAGAGCTATGGGATATTGGGCTCCATAATAAAAGAACATAATAAGAAAACAAAGAGTCAACCTATAAGTTGTAATAAACTAATAGATTGACTCTTTGTTATTTTTCGTATACAATAAATTTGAATTTATTAGGAGATGAGTATATGAATTATATTAATATTATTAATAGCATCTTTAAATATTTCTTCATCAATATTTTTACATGTTATATATATCAAAAAATTTTATGTTTAGAAAATTTTAAGAAAAAAGAAAAATTTTCAAGTGTATTAATATGTCTTATTTTGTCTATTAATGATACATATACGTTTAATGGAATAAATTCAATAGCAATTTTATTTTTGTCAGCTATATTATTAGGAATAATGTTTTGTTTTTTTACAAAATCAAAATTAGATTATAGTATTATAATAACATTACTTTCATTAATTATAGCGGTAAGTATATATCAAATATCTATATTTTTTATATTAATAATTATTCATGCAATATTACCAAAAATAAATATCGAAAGTCCTATTTTTTTGATAATAAGTATGTTAATGGAAAGTATTTTCTTAAATATTTTATTTAAAATAAAAAGGTTTAAAAATGGATTTTCATTTTTAAAAGATGAAAATAAGAATTATAACATTTTATTGTTTTTTGCTGGAATTTTATTTTTTATAATTTTTGGTTATAAAAATTATAAAAATAATACCAATAGTTTCTTACTAATAACTAGTATGATAATTATGAGTATTAGTTTATTTATTTGGATAAAAAGGAAAATAACGTTATATTACAAAAGTCTGTTGATAGAAGATACAATCAAAAATTTGAAAGAAGAATTAGAAAAAGAGGAAAAACTGAACGAAGATATGCAAGAAGAATTAAATAAAATAGCTACTATAAATCATAAGTTTAGCAGTAGAATTTCTGCACTAGAACTTTATATAGAAAAATTATCACATAATCCAAATGATGTGGATAAACAAAAAGTAGAAGAAGCAACAAAGTTGGTTAAAAGTTTAAAAGCTGAATTTTCTAGTGAATTAATAAAAAATATTAATACAAATGAAAAGATTACTAGAACGGGAATTTTGAATATCGATAATCTTTTAGATTATTTTAATGATGAATGTATAAATAAAAATATATCATTTAATGTATTAGTTAAGAACAATATTAAGAATATAGTTAAAAACACTATTCCATTAAATCTTTTAGAAACATTGTTAGCCGATATGATAAAAAATGCAGTAATAGCTATAGGATATAACAATAAAAAAGAAAACAAAATATTAGTTCAGTTTGACAAAAAAGAAGATTTAGAAATTCGTATTTGGGATACTGGAATTGAGTTTGAAAAAGGTACGTTAATGAAATTGGGAAAAGAACGAATAACAACACATAAAGAAGATGGAGGAAGTGGTATTGGATTTGTTACAACTTTTGAAACATTGAATAAAACAAAAGCTAGCTTAATTATAGAAGAATATGATAATGATGAATATACAAAATGTTTGGTATTTAAATTTGATAATAAAAATAATTATATTATAAGATCATATAGAAGCAATCAGTTTGATAACCTAGATAACGATGAAAGAATATTTATTGAACCAGTATGTACTAATATAAAAAATTTATAAAAAATCAAAAAATTTATAAAAAATCAAAAAAACTATTGCAAAAAGAAAAAAATTATGCTATAATAGTTTACATAAGAAGTTTTTGGTACATTTTAAATTATTATTTAAGTGAGGATGAAATGTCAAGATCATACAAAAAGAATCCAGCATACAGTCAAACTACCGGCAAAAGAAGCATGAAAAGGACTAAAAAGTATAAAAGAATGGCTAGCAAAGCTGTAAGACGTAATCCTGAAATTCCTACAAAAGGAAGAGGATATAAAAAAGCTTTTGATTCTTGGAATATTTATGATGGTCCTAGTAGAAGGTATTCAAAACAAGAATTCATAGAAGATTGGGAAAGAGAAGAAAAGGAAATTATGAATGGTATTTATAACCAAAACGAACTCCCATATCATAAGAAGTATGAAGAAAATCTTTTGGAATGGAGAAAGGCTGTAGAATTTAAATAGAATCTGACATTAATCAACCACAATGTTATTATGTAGTTGAAAATTCATAAAAAGATTGGTGAAAGCCAATCTTTTTTATTTTATTTGACAAAAAAATCAACTGTGATAAAATATTAAAGGAAGCATATAATGTTCTTAGTAAAGGAGATTATATGCAAGAAATAATAATTCAAGTTATGAATCGATATGGATGTTTTGGAATTGCATTTTTAATAGCGATTGAAAATATTTTTCCGCCAATCCCATCAGAAGTAATTTTAAGTTTTGGTGGATTTATGACTACATATACGAAAATGACACTTTTAGAAGTAATTATTGCTTCAACAATAGGATCACTGATTGGTGCAGTAGTATTGTATGGAGTTGGAAGGATTATAAATAAAGATAAATTAATTGAAATTTGTGATGGAAAAATTGGAAAGATATTACATCTAAAATCAGAAAATATTGAAAAATCTGAAAAATGGTTTCAAACTAAAAGTAAAAGTGCTGTATTATTTTGTAGGTGCATTCCAATAATTAGAAGTTTAATATCAATTCCCGCAGGAATGAGTAAAATGAATTTTGCAGAATTTATGTTTTTAACTACAATAGGAACAATTATTTGGAATACATTAATTACAGTGTTAGGAAAAATGGCTGGAAATTCATGGACCCTTATTTCAGACAGTATATTAGAATATTCACATATTATAAAAATATTAGGATGGATACTAATAATAGTATTTATAGTCAAAAAGATTATAGGTCGTAGAATAGTTTATTATAAAATTAAAAAGAGGTAGGTTAAAATGAAACAAATAAATGGAATAATAATGCAATATTTTGAATGGTATTTAGAATGCAATCAAAATTTATGGAATGATTTAAAGCAAAAAGCTCCAGAATTAGCAGATATAGGAATTACGGCTGTATGGTTACCTCCAGCATATAAAGGAATAGGAGGGGCAAATGAGGTTGGATATGGAGTGTATGATGTATATGATTTAGGAGAATTTGACCAAAAAGGAAGTGTAAAAACTAAATATGGATCAAAAGATGAATACTTAGAATGTATTCAAGTACTTAAACAAAATGGTATTGAAGTCTATGCAGATATCGTGTTAAACCATAAAATGGGGGCAGATATTATACAAACAATACCAGCTTCAAAAGTTGATTGGACTGATCATAATCATGAAATATCTGGAGAAGAAATTGTTAAAGTTGCAACAAAGTATACTTTTCCAGGAAGAAAACATAAATATTCAGACTTCGAATGGAATTGGACACATTTTGATGGAATAGATTATAATAATGCAAATGGAGAAAATGCAATATTTAAATTTAAAGATAAAACATGGGGAGAAGAAGTAGATGAAGAAAATGGAAATTATGATTATCTAATGGGGGCTGATTTAGATTTTGAAAATCCAGTAGTTGTTCAAGAATGTACTAGATGGGGAGAATGGTATCTAGATATGACAAAAGCAGATGGATTTAGACTAGATGCTGTAAAACATATTCCAGCAGTTTTTTATAAAGATTGGATTACACATTTACGTGAAAAAACAAAAAGAACTTTGTTTACTGTTGGAGAATATTGGTCTGCAAATGTAGAAAAATTGCATAGATATATAACAAAAACGGAAGGTAAAATATCATTATTTGATGTTCCATTACATTATAATATGTATGCAGCATCATGTGATGACAATTATGACTTAAGAAATTTATTAGAAAAAACATTAGTCAAAGAAAATAGTAGTATGGCAGTTACTTTTGTCGATAATCATGATACTCAACCAGAACAAGCGTTACAAAGCTTTATACATGATTGGTTTAAGCAAGCTGCATATGCAATAATTCTTCTAAGAAAAGAAGGATATCCATGTATTTTTTATGGTGATTATTATGGAATACCGCATAATAACATACCTAAAGTTGACAACATAGAAACAATAATAGAATTAAGACAAGAAAAATCATATGGAGAGCAACATGATTATTTCGATGACCAACATTTTGTTGGATGGACAAGAGAAGGAGATGAAGATCATATTCGCTCTGGGTTAGCTGTAGTGATCTCAAATGCAAATGATGGAGAAAAGAGAATGTATCTTGGAGAAAAGTATGCAGGAGAAACATTTATAGATGCTTTAAATAATTGTGAAGATGAAATAATAATTGAACAGGATGGATATGCTAATTTTAAAGTAAAAGGACATTCTGCATCAATTTGGGTAATAGCCAAATGAAAAAAGAAGCTAATCAAAAAAGATTAGCTTCTTTTTATGGAGCCAAGTTTAATATAGAGGAAAACTATCTACCAATAGTGAACCAGTATGTGGATAATCAGTCTGACGATTTGGGTCTATAATTCCTACAGTATAAACAGCTTGTTTATAATCATTGACAAATTGTTGACAGTAAACATTATAACCATAAGCAGCTAGTTCTTTACAAGTTTCTATATTGAAACCTTCAATAGAGTAATCATCAACAAGAACAGCATCTTCGTGCGGCTTTTTTTCTAATTCCTTTTGAATTATATCATCTGCAGTTAATGCAGGAAAAGATAAATCTTCATATGTTTTGTGTTCATTAATTTCGTATATTTTTGTAATCATTTTGTAATACCTCATAAAGTTTTGAATACAATTGTAAACCTATAACTCCATATATTTTTAATGTGCTTGCAATAGCTACACAATAAGAAAATTAACAACAACATTATAACATGTTTACATAAAGAAAGTCAATTATTAAAAAAATAAATATAAAAAAAGATTAACCAAAGAGGTTAATCTTTTGTATTTAAAATAAATTAAACAAAATATAACTATAATCACTAATTAATTCTGATTCATCATATGTCAATTCTTCAAGGAAGATTAAAGTTTCAAGATCTAGAATATCATAATCATCTGAAGATAAACGAGAATAAATATATGCAAATCCAGTAGCCCTTAAAAACATTAAAAGTATTTCATCGTCTGAAAATAATGAAGGAACAAAAGGTGTAAAACATGAATCAAATATGTAATAAAACTCATCATCTTCAAAACCATCTAAATATTCTTCAGCTTCAAATCCTAGAGGAAATGTATCTACAATTAAAGAGCCTATATTAGAATAAAATGTGTCGCGATTAGCATTAATAATAATTAAGCCCATAACAGATTTTTTATCATTTCCAATATAATCTTGATAATAAACATGATAACCATATTTGGATAATTCTTTAGCAACTTCAATATTAAGCCCTTTTATTTCTAATGAATCATAACACACAAAACTTTTTTCTGGGTCATCCTCTAATGATATTTGAGTCATGTAATGTAGTTGTATAGCTAAATCAGATAATTCATCATATGTAATGAAATCATTTTCATTTAAAATATATTGTCTTGTTACCATATTGTTACCTCTTTCTAAAAATTCATGATTGATTACATTATTGACTTCATATAAATTTGGCGTAATTATACCAAATAAAAAAAAGGTTTATAACATTATACCATGTTTACATAAGTAATGCAAGTTTTTATAGACATTTTTAACTATTTGGTATATAATTTCAGAAAAGAAAAGGAGAAACTAATGTCAAGATTTGTACACTTACACATTCATAGTGAATTTAGTTTATTAGATGGAGCTAATAGAATAAAAGATTTACCTAAAAGAGCAAAAGAGCTTGGAATGGATGCTATTGCTCTTACTGATCATGGGGTTATGTATGGGGCTATTGATTTCTATAAAGCTTGTAAAGAAGAGGGAATAAAACCAATAATTGGTTGTGAAGTATATGTTGCTCAACAAGGAAGAAAAAGAACCGATAAGCAACCAGGAATTGATAATAGATATAATCACCTGATTTTATTAGCTAAAAATAATCAAGGATATAAAAATCTTAGCAAACTAGTTTCAATTGGATTTGTTGATGGATATTATTATAAGCCACGTATAGATTATGAAGTATTAGAGAAATATAGTGAGGGATTGGTGTGTTTAAGTGCTTGTTTAGCAGGAGCAGTAAATCAAGCTTTATTAAATGGGCAACAGGAAAAAGCAGAAGAGATTGCAATGTGGCATAAAAATGTTTTTGGAGAAGATTATTATATAGAAATACAAAATAATGGATTAGAAGAACAAGTTCTAGCAAATCAAAAATTAGTACAACTTGCAAGAAAATTAAATATTCCATTAGTAGCAACAAATGATGCTCATTATTTAAAAAGAGAAGATGCATATAATCATGAGGTTTTATTATGTATTCAAACAGGAAAACGAATGTCTGATGAAGATAGAATGAGATTTGATACAGATGAATTATATGTAAAATCTCAAGAAGAAATGATAGAATACTTTAGTAGTTTTCCAGATGCAATTGAAAATACAGTAAAAATAGCTAAAAAGTGTAATGTGGAATTTGAGTTTGGACATACTATATTACCTAATTATGATGTTCCAAAAGAATTTAAAACACATTTTGATTATTTAAAAAAATTATGTGATGATGGAATTAAAAAAAGATATGGTGAAAATCCTTCACAAGAAATTTTAGATAGAGCAAAATATGAAATTGACGTAGTAAAAAAAATGGGATATGTTGATTATTTTTTAATAGTTTGGGATTTTATTCATTATGCAAAATCAAATAATATTCCAGTAGGACCAGGACGCGGTTCAGGTGCAGGTTCTATACTTGCTTATGCAATTGAAATAACAGATATTGATCCAATAAAATATGGATTGATTTTTGAACGTTTTTTAAATCCAGAGAGAATCAGTATGCCTGATTTTGATGTTGATTTTTGCTATGAAAAAAGGCAAGATGTAATTGATTATGTGTCTAAAAAATATGGCCATGACCATGTTTCACAGATTATAACGTTTGGAACTATGTCAGCAAGAATGGTAATACGTGATGTTGCAAGAGTTTTAGATATGCCTTATTCTCAAGCCGATTCCTTAGCAAAAATGATACCAAATGAACTACATATAACAATAAAAAAGGCTTTAGAGCAAAATAAAGAATTAAATGATTTATATGAAAATGATGATGAAGTAAAGAAAGTATTAACTGTAGCTATGGGATTAGAAGGTATGCCAAGACAGGCATCAACACATGCATGTGGAATAGTTATAACCAAAGAACCAGTAGATACATATGTACCTTTATATGTAAGAGATAACCAAATATCTACACAATATATAATGACAACACTAGAAGAGTTAGGATTGTTGAAAATGGACTTTTTAGGATTAAGAACATTGACAGTTATTCAAGATACAATTGATTTGATAAAACAAAACTATGGTGTGGATATTGAATTTGACCAAGATATGAATGATCCTAAAGTTTATAAATTATGGCAAGAAGGAAAGTCTTGTGGAATATTTCAATTTGAATCACAAGGTATGACTAATTTTATGAAAGAATTAAAACCAGATTGTTTAGAAGATTTAATAGCTGGTGTTTCCTTGTACAGACCAGGGCCAATGGATCAAATACCAAGATATATAAAAGGAAAATTAAATCCAGGTCATAATGAGTATACTCACCCAGCACTTGAGCCAATATTAAATGTAACTTATGGATGTATGGTATATCAAGAGCAAGTTATGCAAATTGTTCGAGATTTAGCAGGATATTCATTGGGGAGAGCTGACTTAGTTAGAAGAGCTATGGGTAAGAAAAAGTTGGACGTTATGGCAAAAGAAAGAGAAGTTTTCATTCATGGACAAGTAGATAAAAATGGAAATATAGAAGTACCAGGTTGTGTACGTAATGGAATAGATGAAAAGAATGCAAATAAAATATTTGATGAGATGGCTGAATTTGCTAAATATGCTTTCAATAAATCACATGCAGCATGTTATGCAGTAGTAGCATATAGAACTGCATATTTAAAAGCATACTATCCAGCAGAATTTATGGCAGCTACATTAAATAGTTTTTTAGGAAATTTAGACAAGATTCCTCAATATATTAATGAATGTAAAGAATTAGGAATTGAAATTTTAAAACCAGAGATTAATAAAAGTGATACAAAATTTACTGTTGAAAAGATTAATGAAAAATCAAAAATTGGCAAAATAAGATTTGGTCTAGGAAGCATAAAAAATGTAGGAATTGCTCCAATTCAAGCTATTGTGAAAGAAAGAAAAGAAAATGGAGAATATAAAAGTTTTACTGATTTTTGTGAAAGAATAGCAGATGAAGCTGTAAATAAAAAATGCATAGAAAGTCTGATAAAAGCTGGAGCCTTTGATAAGTTTGAACAAACAAGAGCTACGCTTCTTGCATCTTTTGAAACAATAATAGACAGTATTCAAAGTTCAAAGAAAAAAGGGTTAGATGGACAAGTAACTTTATTCGACCTTGGTACAGAAGAAGAACAACAAAAAATGAATGAAGTTAAATATACATTTTATGAAAAAGAAGAAATAAGTGAAAAGGAAATGCTTTCTGTAGAAAAAGAAATGCTAGGAATATATATATCTGGACATCCTTTAGAAAAAATAAAAAAAGATATAGAAAGACAAACAAATATTAATACAATGCAACTTAGGGAAATTGATAATATGATGAGTTCACAAGTAAAAGAAAAGATGACTCAGGATGAACAAAAATTTAAAGACGGACAAGTTGTGAAATATGCAGGAATAATAACAAGAGTACAAAAAAAATATACGAAAAATAATAAAATAATGGCTTTTGTTACAGTAGAAGATTTGTATGGATCAGCAGAAGTAATAGTATTTGAAAGTGTATATTTAAAAGCGGGTAAGAGTTTAATGGAAGAAAATATTGTTATGGTAGAAGGAAGATTAAGTATACGTGAAGATGAAACAACAACTATTATAGCAAATGAATTAACTGATTTTAAATCTGAAAATAGATCTTCTAAACAAAAAAAAGAGCTTATATTGGATATAACTAATAGTACAGAAGAAGAAAAAGAAAAATTACGTGGAGCAATAAAATATTTTAATGGAGATAGAAATAATATTAAAGTTTATGTAAAAATAGGTGAAGAGAAAAAGTATTGTGGAGCAATATTTTTTACTGAAGAGACTTTAGATATTTTTAAAAATATATTGAATAACGATAATAATAATGTTATACTAAGTACATAGAAAAATAAGGAGTTACAGAAGATGGAAGGTATAGAGAATAAAGATAATAGTTTAAAAAATGTTACAAAAATAGTAAAAAAATTAAAAATCAGAGGAAAACCTTTAAAAAATTATAGTGTAAAATTAGCTACAGAATACATGAAAACAGATGAAGAAATAGACAAATTAGAAGTTGAAGTTAAGGCATGTAAGAAACTTGAGAATGATTGTGTTGAAGGTTTATATAAACAGCATGTTACATTACATGCTGAACCTAAAATGTCAAAATTTTATAATAAATTTAGTTATGAAAATTTGATAAATAAATATGAACAAAAAATTGACGAGTATAGAAATAATAACGAAGAACTAATTATAACTAATTCGAAAAAACAGTTAATGCATATGGAAAAAACAAGAATAATGGATATGCTTGAAAAACAATTTGCAAATGGTAATTTTGAAAAAATTAATTTGATAGAGGTAGCAGGATTAACCAAAAGAGAAACAGAAAAATTATATAAAAATGCTAAAAGAATAGTTGAAAGCCAAATGGAAAATATAATTCCCCAAGAAAGAGAAAGTACAAGGAATAGTAGTTTAGGTAATTTACAATATGAAATAGCGAACTACTGGTATGAAAAGGAAAATAACGAATCTCAAACAAAATTTAAAATAACTATTTGGGAAAGAATAAAACAATTTTTTAAAATAAAAAAACATCAAAAACTATTAGAAGAGGGGATAAAACAAAAACAAATAAAGAAATTAGAGCAGTTGAGAGAAATATTAAAAACTGAATTTTATGAAACTGAATTTTATGGAATTTTAGAAGAAGAAAATGGACACGTTTAAAGGTGTCCATTTTTTATTAAATCCATTCTCCATATTTTTTAATATAGTAATTTTTTGCTATAGTAGCAACTATACAATAGAACAATGATATAGCTAGCATTATTAGAATAATAGGTGCAGTAATTGGTACAAGACCTATTAGTTTTCCTAGAGGTGTGAAAGGTACTGCTATACCAATAATTATTAAAAGTATAGAAGAGAAATATACGGGTTTACTTGCATTACTATCTTCAATTGGCGTTTTTGCTGTCCTGATAATATGCATTCCAAGTAAGTTTGAAACAATACTATAGCTGAACCAAATTGATTGGAAGGATGCAGCATCACGAATGCCAAATACAAACCAAACATAAGCAAATACAATTAGGTCAAATGCTGAACTTAGTGGACCCATAAAGAACATAAATCTTTTTAAACTATCTATACTAAGAGCTTTTGGTTTCTCTATAAACTCATCATCTACATTATCAAAAGGTAATGTAAGTTGTCCAAAGTCATATAAAAGACCTTCTACTAATAATTGTATTGGTGTTTCAGGTAAGAATGGTAATAATATACTTGCAATAATTACTGAAAGGACTTCTCCAAAGTTAAAGCTTGTTGCCATTTTTATATATTTCATTAAATTAACAAATGTACGTCTTCCTTCAGTTACACCATCTAGTAATACATTTAAATCTTTTTCTAATAGAATTATGTCTGCAGATTCTTTTGCAATATCAACTGCTGTATCTACTGAAACTCCAACATCAGAATTTGTAAGAGAAGGACTATCATTTATTCCATCTCCCATATATCCTACAGTATTACCTGATTCTCTTAAAAGTCTAACAATTCTTGCTTTTTGGATTGGAGAAAGTTTTGCAAAAATATTTGTACTTTTTAGATGTCTTAGTAATGCCATATCACTTAACTTATCAATTTGATTTCCTACAACGATTTTTCTTGAATTTATTCCAACTTTATTACATACACACCTAGTAACCTCAACATTATCTCCTGTTAAAACCATAACTCTGATACCAGCTTTATTTAAACGTTTAATAGATTCTTTTGCACTTTCTTTTGGAGGATCTAGGAATCCAATAAATCCCATTAAAACCATGTTGCTTTCTGCCGATACATCAAATTGTTTAATATTTAGAATGTCATTTTTTTGACATACAGCTATAACTCTTAAACCATCTTCGTTTAGTTTTTTACTAATTTTTTTAATGTTATCTTTAATTTCCTTTGTAATAGGAGTAACTTTTCCTTTATAATCAACTAAGGTACAAATACTTAGTATTTCTTCAACAGCACCTTTTGTTATCATTTGCTTTTTTTTGCCATCATCTAAGATAACAGATAGACGTCTACGTGTAAAATCAAAAGGAATTTCATCAATCTTTTTATATACTTCTTGATATGTTTTCATATCATTTTCTAAACCTCTAGCTATTACTGCTTCATCCATGTTACTTGGTAAACCTGTTTGGAAAAATGAGTTTAAGAAAGCATGTTTCAATACACGTTGATCTTCCTCACCTTTTATATCTAAGTATTTTTCAAGAACTATTTTATCTTCAGTTAATGTTCCTGTTTTATCTGTACATAAAATATTCATAGCTCCAAAGTTTTGGATAGAGTCCAATTTTTTTACGATTGTTTTTTTCTTAGACATCCTTACAGCACCTTTTGATAAACTTGAAGATAAAATAACAGGTAGTAATAGTGGAGTTATACAAATTGCGATTGCAACAGCAAATGTAAATGCTGTAATAAATTCATGTTTAAATGTATTTATTACGAAAATAATAGGTATTAATATAATCATAAAACGAATTAATAATTTACTTATATTTTCTATACCTTCTTGGAAAGATGTTTTTGGTTTTCCAGTAGTTAAAGTATTAGCAATTTTTCCAAAATATGTGTCATCTGCTGTTTTTATAACAACACCTTTTGCACTTCCAGATTCAACATTTGTACCCATAAAACAAATTGTATCTAAATCTGCAATATTTGTAAGGTCTTCTAGTTTTAGTTCAGAATCAACGGATTTTTTGATATTATCAGACTCACCTGTTAGAGCTGACTGACCAACATATAAATCTTTAGATTCTATAATTCTTAAATCGGCTGGAATCATACTGCCGGCTGAAAGAACAACAAGATCTCCTACAACCACTTCTTTAATTGGAATTTGTTTTTGTTTTCCATTACGTATAACGGTTGTAGTTGTTGCAACTAATTCTTTTAGCTTTTCTGCAGCTTTATTTGACCTATATTCTTCAAAAAAGTCTAGTAATGTACTAGCAGTTACAAGCACTGCAATAACTATTATGTTTGCATAACTTGGAGTTTCTGCTAGATATACATCTGTATAAAATAGTATTAAAACAATACCAAGTAATATACAATTAAATGGTGAAAGCAAACTTTCTAAAAAATAATTATACCATTTTTTTGGCTTTGCTTGCGTCATTTCATTTAGACCATATTTTTGAAGATTTTCACTTGCTTTTTTTGGTGAAAGTCCTTTTAATGAAACATTGAAAGTTTTAATAAATTCATCTTTTGGTAAAGTACATTCTTTTCCATATAATTTAGTAACATTAATTTCTTCTTTTGCATTTGCCATAAAAAAATCATCTCCATTTAATATTTTTTACATTAATATTATACCACTAAAAAATAAAAGTAAAAGATAAATTGTAAAATTTTTTAGAATTGACTGAAATTATCAAATATGTTATATATAAATAATAATAGGAGTGATTTCATTGGAAATAATAAATAATTATGATGGTGCTTCAATTGAGTTAGAAAAAATTAATGAAAACGAAGCTTTTTTGAGTTTAATTAAAGAAGGTAGTAGTTATGGCTATTACTATAATTTTCGTGTAAAAAATAATAATAAAAATGGAATTATACATATTAAAAACTTTGAAAAATCTCCTTATTTTATAAAAGAAAATATCCCAATACCTTATACAAAAAGAAAAGGAAAATGGGAAAAGATAAATCAAGATAATTTTGACTGTAATAATGAAAAAGATATTGTAATAAAAATTTTGCCAAATGAAGAGGAGGAAATATCACTGTTCCCTCGATATAATAAGCAAGATTTAGAAAAGTTTTTTAAAAAGATAAAAGATAATAATAATGTTTTTATAAATGAAAATTTAAATGAAATTATTTTAGGTAATGAAAATAAACCTGCAATTGTTGTGACAGCAAGACAACATCCGGGAGAAACATTATCAAGCTTCTTTATTGAAGGGATGATAGAACAAATTATCAGTAACCCTAAATTTTTAGATAAAAATTGTTTTATAATATATCCAATAGTTAGTATAAATGGAGTAAAAAATGGAAATCATAGATTAACAGATAATATTGATTATAACAGAAGTTGGGGAAATGAAACACTTCCAAAAGAAATAAAGTACATACAAAAAAGAATGAACGAAATTTCTTTAAAAATGTTTATTGATGTTCATTGTGATGAAGTAACTAAAAAAGACTATATACGCACTAACAAGAAGAGTTTTTCTGAAAATATTGCTGGAATACAAATTTTAGAAGATATGAGTAAACCAAGGAGATTTTTACGAGCATTAATTAAGCAGAGAAAAATAATTAAATTTTCAAATCTAACAGCAAGAGAATATATTTCTAAAAAGTATAAATGTGAAAATATGCTTATAGAGTTAACATTAAATGAAGATGAAAATGTAGCAAAAAATAAAGGAAAGAATTTTGTAAAAGAATTAATGGAAGGATAAAATAGTATTGAGTAAAATAGAAAAAAGAAAAAGTATAATGTTACATGTTAGAAGTGAAAAATTATTGAAAAGTTATATTGAAAACAAAGATGAAGGAATTAGTCAAGAAGTAAAACATTTAATACAAGAATTGCCAAAACGTGGATGGAATGTTTATTTAACAACATTAGAAAATATTGAAATAGAGAATAAATTATGGAAAGATGTTTATTATTTAAATGGTCATGAAAGGCGAAATTTGACAATAAGTGATGTGAATGACAAAATAGACATAATTATGATAAGGAATGTAGGATCAGTTGAAGCAAATTTTGATAAATTACAAAAGTATCTAACATTTCTTATAGATGAATATAAAGGGAAAGTTTTAAATAATCCCAAGGCAATGAAAAAAGGAATGACAAAAAATTATTTACTTGAAATTGATAAGAATTATATGAAAAGCATAGGTATAAAAACTATTCAAACAAAAGCATATCCAAATTCAGTGTCAATTGAAGAAATAATAAGAGATTTTTCTAACTTAGATAACTACATTATAAAGCCTATAACAGGAGAACTTAGTAATTCTTTAACTACATTAGATAAAATTGACGAAAAATTTTTAAGGAATAAAGAAACAAAGGTAGGAGGATGGATTGTACAACCTATACAAGAACAGATCTGGAACGGAGAATACCAATTAGTATTTATAGATAATGAATTAATCTATTCGCAACAAAAACAATATACTAGGAAAAATAATGAAAAATTTCCAGAACAAAAAAATAGAATTATTAGTAAATATGAACCTTCAAATGAGGAGATTGAAAAAGCTAAAAAACTAATTAAATATATGTCTAATCTTTATGATTTAAATATAGATATATGTAGAATTGATTTTATAAAAGATGATAGTAATAAACCAATTTTACTTGAGTTTGAAATGGTAAATCCAGGTTTCTTTATAGGATACATGGAAAAAGGGGATACGGATATTCAGAATATAATAAATAAACTTATAGATTATTGTGAAAAATTCATATAAAAGGAGGAAAAAATGGAACGTACCAGAGTTGCAGCAATAATACCTATGAAAGGTGGATATGCATTTATGCATAGAAAAAATGTTATAAAAAGAAAAGATATTCAAGATTATTATACATTTCCAGGAGGAGGATTAGAAAAGGGAGAAACTTTAGAAGAAGGTGTGATTAGAGAAGTTGAAGAAGAATTTGGAATACAGATAAAAGTAGGAAAACTTTTACTTGAGATGTATTCAGAAAAATTTAATCAAAAAGAATATTTCTTTTTATGTAAATATATAGGTGGTGAATTTGGGACAGGTACAGGACCAGAATTTTCTCATGATCCTGAATATAAAGGTTATGGGGAATACATACCTGAAATAATAAAAAAAGAAAAAATAGAGTCAATAAATTTATTACCACCTGAAATGAAAGATAAACTAATTGAAATTATAAAAAATGAAAAATAAAAAGGGAATCCAATTTTAGGATTCCTTTTAAAACATTTATTTGATTATTTGTAATCTGGAAAAGTTACAATAAATTTGTTGTAAAAAGGTATCATACGTAAGTAGATAGTATTTTCAATATGATATTCAGAACTTTTTTCTATCCAATTTGAAAATGCATCTTTAAGAATAGGATCATCAGGATCTTTTAGAAACTTAAATAGATTAACAACTTGAGTTAAGCTATCCATATTTGGTTTAAAATCTTTGGCTTGTTCATCCATTTCTTTAGAATGATACTTTCTAACAACATTACTAATAAATTGTAAATTATCCTGTAAATTACATCCATGAAAAACTACTTGGTTAATAGGTGTTTGTTCTTTCATTAGTTTTACCTCAAAATGTTTTTGTGAATTTGAATTTAACATGATTACGATACTATCTATTATAGCACACCAATTTACATAAATCAAGCAAGTTGAAAAAAAAGTCATGATGTAGTATAATAATAGTTGTATTTATAAAAAAGGATGTAATATTATGGAAAAAGAATATAATAAAGAAAAGTACTTAAAATTATTGAGTAAGGAATATAAAAATATTAATGAAGTAGCAGAGGAAATAATCAATTTGCAAGCGATTATAAATTTGCCAAAAGGAACAGAAATGTTTTTAAGTGATATCCATGGAGAATATGAGCCTTTTGTTCATATTTTAAATAATGGAGCAGGTATAATTAGAAGCAAAATTGATGATATCTTTGGTAATACAATTACCAGTAAAGAAAGAGCAACTCTAGCTACTTTAATTTATTATCCGGAACAAAAATTAAAATTAATGAAAAAAGAAATAGAAGATATAGATGAATGGTATACGATAACATTATATCGTTTAATAGAGGTTGCTAAGAAAGTTAGTTCTAAATATACAAGATCTAAAGTCAGGAAAGCAATAAAAAGAGGTTTTGAATATGTAATAGATGAATTATTAAATTCACAAGCAACAAATGAGAAAGATAAGGAAAGATATTATAAAGCAATTATTAGAACGATTATTGATTTACATCAATCAGAAAGCTTTATTATTGCTATTTCAGACTTAATAAAAAGAATGGCAATAGATCATCTTCATATTATTGGAGATGTATTTGATAGAGGTAAACATCCAGATTTAGTTATAGAACAATTGAGAAAATTCCACAGTATTGATATGCAATGGGGAAATCATGACATATCATGGATGGGTGCAGCTTGTGGTAATAAAGCCAATATGGCTACAGTTGTAAGAATATGTGCGAGATATAACAATATTGATATTTTAGAAGAAGGATATGGTATTAATATTAGACCACTTTCAAACTTTGCAATGGATACATATCACAATGATAATTGTAAGAATTTTATTCCGAAAGTTTATGACAAAGATAAGTATGATAATACAGATAAAACTAATATCTCTAAGATACATAAAGCAATTACTATTATCCAATTTAAATTAGAAGGACAGTTAATAAAAAAACATCCTGAATATAAGTTAGATAACAGACTTTTATTAGATAAAATGAATTTGAAAAAAGGGTATGTTATAGTTGATGGAAAGAAATATAAGTTAAATGATACTAATTTCCCAACTATAGATCCTAGTGATCCATATAAGCTATCTGAAGAAGAAGAGGAAGTTGTAGAGAGATTGTGTGAATCATTTAAACATAGTTCAAAACTTCATGAACATATAAAATTTATACATCAAAAAGGAGAGTTATATACTATATTTAATTCTAATTTATTGTATCATGCTTGTATTCCTATGGAAGAAGATGGAAGTTTTAGAGAAGTTAACTTTTTAGGAAAAAATGTAAAAGGTAAAGAGTATTTAGACTTAATTAATGAAACAATTAAAAAGGTGTATTACGATATTGGAAAAGATAGTCAACTATTAGATATAATGTGGTATTTATGGATTTCACCAGATTCACCATTTTTTGGAAAAGATAAAATGGCAACATTTGAAAGCTATTTTATAGATGATAAGGAAGCACGAAAAGAAGAGAAAAATCCATATTACTATTTATCTGCTAAGGAAGAAATATGTAATAATATATTAGAAGAATTCGGTCTTGAAACAAAGAAGTCGCATATAGTAAATGGTCATATACCAGTAAAAGCAAAAGATGGAGAAAGTCCAATAAGAGCAAATGGGAAATTATTGGTTATAGATGGAGGTTTTGCGAAAAGCTATCAGGAAAAAACAGGTAATGCAGGTTATATACTAACAAATAATTCACATGGATTATTACTTAGTCAAAACAAACCATTTGAATCAGTTGAAAAGGTAATTGAAGAAGAAAAAGATATTATATCAGAAATCATAGTTAAGAAAACAGGGGTTGCAAGAAAGTTAGTTGGAGACACAGATATAGGAAAAGTTTTAAAAAGGCAAATTGAAGATTTATCAGAGCTTTTGATATTTTACGAAACTGGAAAAATAAAACAAAATCTTTAATAAAATGTATAAAATTGGTTGTAAAAACAACTAAAAATTGATATACTATTAACAAATTAATATATAAACTAAAAAAGATATGTGAAGGGAGGAGTTACTTATGAGTAAAGAAGAAAAAGAAGAGATTACAAAAATAAATACAACAAAAGATGAAGAGGTAGAAAATGATGGGATTAAAATATCTCCAGATGTAATAGCTGTTATCGCAGGAGTTGCAGTATCAGAAGTACAAGGTGTAGCAGGAATGTCTGGAGGATTTGCTGGAGGAATTTCAGAAGTTTTAAGTGGAAAGAAAAATTTGGCTAAAGGAATTAAGGTTGATATAAATGATAAAAAAGTTAAATTAGATGTTAATATTATAGTAGAATATGGTTCAAGAATTCCAGATGTAGCTTATGAAATCCAAAATAGAATAAAAAAATCAGTAGAAACAATGAGTGGTTTAACTGTAGAAGAAGTTAATGTACATGTACAAGGTGTTAATACAGATTCACAATTAAAAGAGCAAGAAGATAATAAGGGAGACAATAAAGAAAATAATAAAGAGAATAATAAAGAAAACAAAAAAGAAAACAAAAAAGAAAACAAAAAAAATAAGGAAAATAAAGACAAAAAATAAGGAGAAGTAAAAAATGAAATTTTTAAATAAACTATCATTAGTCATATACTCATGGATTATGTTGATAATATCTTTAGCTTTATGTTCAATAATTTTTGGATGGATTGATTCTTGGAATATAGGAATATATATAACAAAAATTTTACAAGGGGAAACAGCATCTAAAGTTACACTAGGAGTTTGTATAGTGTTTATTTTGCTATCTATAAAAAATATATTTTTTAGCAATTATAGCTCAAAAAACTCTAACGAAGTTCAAGGAGTTTTGTTGGAAAATGAAAATGGAAAATTGATGATTTCAAAAGAAACATTAGAAAACCTAGTTAATTCTGTAGCTAATGGATTTAAAGGTACAGAGGAAATTAATACAAGAATAGAATTAGATAAAGAAAATAATGTTAATGTATATGCTAATTTAGTTGTTAGTACAGATGTAGTTATAAAGGATTTATCATCTAAATTACAAAATGACATAAAGGAAAAAATTAAAAATGCAACAGATTTAGAAGTAAAAGAAGTAAATATAAAAATAAAAAATGTTGCTCCAAAGAAAGAAAACGAAAATATTGAATAATGAAGGGAGCGAAATAAAATGAAAGAAATAATAGATTTCGTAAAACAATATAAGGGAGCTATTATTGGTATAATACTAGGAATATTAATTTTGATAACAAGATTACACGATTTAATAATAGCAATTGTAATATTAGCATTAGGAGCTATTATTGGAAATTATGTTCAACAAAATAAAGAAGATGTAAAAACAAAATTAAAGAACTTCATTGATAAAATGTAACAAAGAAAGGGAATATATCATGAACAGAACAACTATGCGTGAGCTAACATTCAAACTAATATATAGTTTGGAGATACAAAAAGAACAAAACAAGGAAGAACAAATAGAAATATATATTGAAAGTAATAAAATAACAAGCAAAGATGCAATTGAATATATAAAAGATGCAATTCTGGGGATAGAAAAAAATTTAAGTACTATTGAACAACTGATTAAAGATAATTTAAAAGAAGGTTGGAAGATAGAAAGAGTTTCAAAAATAGATTTATCAATTTTAAAGCTTGCCATATATGAAATAAAGTATAAGGAATTACCTTTTAAAGTAGTTATAAATGAAGCTGTTGAACTTGCAAAAAAATATGGAGAAGATAGTTCTCCGAAGTTTGTTAATGGAATGTTAGCAAGTATTATAAAATAGATGGAGATAATGTTTAATGAAATATGCAGAAATGGCTATAAGTGTTACAGAATTAAATACTTATATCAAAAATAAAATAGCTGATGATGAATATTTGAATAATATTTTAGTAAAAGGAGAAATTTCTAACTTCAAAAATCATTTTACAGGACATCTTTTTTTTACATTAAAAGATGAAAACTGTTTAGTGAAGTGCATAATGTTTAAAAGTTATGCACTTAAACTAAATTTTGTACCTAAAGATGGTATGAAAGTAATGGTTTTTGGAGCTATTTCTGTTTTTGAGAGAGATGGTATATATCAAATATATGTAAAAGCCATGGAAGAAGATGGGTTGGGTGATTTATACACAAAATATCAAGAGTTGAAAAATAAGCTAGAAGAACAAGGGATGTTTAAAGAAGAGCATAAAATTAAAATTCCATTAATGCCAAAAACTGTTGGTGTATTAACTTCACAAACAGGATCTGTTATTAGAGATATTATAAATGTCTCTACAAGGAGAAATCCAAATATTCATATTAGGTTATTGCCAGTTCCAGTACAAGGAGAAGGTGCAGCTGAGAAAATTGCAGAGGGAATTTATTTGATGAATAAAAAAAGATTGGCAGATGTATTAATTATTGGACGTGGAGGAGGATCATTAGAAGATTTATGGCCATTTAATGAAGAAATTGTAGCTGATGCAATTTATAATTCCGAAATACCAATAATATCAGCAGTAGGACATGAAACAGACTATACAATAGCAGATTTTGTAGCTGATTTACGTGCACCGACCCCTTCAGCTGCTGCGGAAATAGCAGTGCCTGATATATATGAAGTGAAAGATAAAATACACATTTATCAAAAAAGATTACGAATATCATTAATTAGAAAAGTAGAATTAATGAAATCACGTTATCAAAAATGTATGTCAAGTTATATATTTAAAGAGCCTACAAGGAATATACAAGAGCAATATTTAAAATTAGATAGTTATATAAAGACTATGCAAAATGAGATACAGAATAAATTTAATCAAGAAAATAGAAAATATATCGAATTGGTATCTAAGTTAGATGCTCTAAGTCCACTAAAAACAATGGCAAGAGGATATATAATTGCACAAAAAAATAAAAACATTGTAAAAAGTGCAAAAGAGTTAAAAAAAGGAGATCTTATAGATTTAAAATTATATGATGGAGAAAAAAAAGCTGTAATACAGTAAAGGAGGAAATATATGAAAAAGACAAATGCAATGAAAACTATTATTATTGTTATATTAATACTAGTAATAGTAGCAGTTATATTTGCTATAACATTAAGAGAAAATAAAACACAGGAGAATACAACAATAAATAATACTAGTGCTGAAAACAATACAATAAATAGTGAGGAAACTAATGAAGAATATGTGCAAGAACCTTCAATAGTTCCTGAAAGTCAAGAGCCAGAGGAAGGGGAAATAGCTACAGAAAGTGAAAAAACTGCTTTAGATTTAGCTAAAGAGTATAGAGGTCTGGACGATGATTCTGTTTATTACACTATTGATAGTGAAAATGAAAACAATATTATTGTTGTAGCTAGGGACAAAGAAACTACTGAAGCAGTTATGTATTATGAAGTAAATACAGAAACCAAAGAAGTTAAAGAACAATAAAAGGAGAGAAATATGAAAGAAGAAAACTTTGAAGAAAATATGGAAAAACTAGAAGAAATAGTAAAAGAGTTAGAAGAAGGAAATTTAAATTTGGAAGAATCTGTAAAAAAATATGAAGAAGGAATGAAAATATCAAAAATTTGTAGTGAAATATTAGAAAATGCTGAAAAGAAAATAACAATATTAGTACAGAATGACGATGGAATTGAAGAAAATACTTTTGAAGATTAAAATTTATAAAATAGAAGGGAAGACAGATGAACAACTATACAAACTTTATACATAATAAATATATTGTAATACCATTTTGCTTATGGTTTGGAATACAATTATTTAAAGTTATATATGATTTAGTAACGACTAAAAAATTTAATTTTAAAAGAATTATGGGTGCAGGTGGAATGCCAAGTTCACATTCAGCAGTCGTAGTATCAATAACGACCTTAATAGGGAAATATGAAGGTATTGGAACTCCTATTTTTGCACTTTCATTAATAATGGCTTTTGTTGTAATGTATGATGCTGCAGGAATAAGAAGAGCAGCAGGCAAACAGGCTAAATTATTAAATAAAATAATAGAAACGCCTGGATTATCAGGTATGGAGGTTTCAGAAAGATTAGTAGAAGTTTTAGGTCATACTCCAATTCAAGTTTTCGTAGGGGCAGCATTAGGACTTATAGCTGGGTTAGTTTTTTAAAAAACTTTAAATAAATCTATAAAAAGAAAGAGAGGAGATAATTATGACAGATATTGAAATTGCAAGAAATACAAAATTAGAAAAAATCGATGTAATTGCTAAAAAAGTAGGAATTAAAGAAGAAGAATTAGAACAATATGGAAAATACAAAGCAAAAGTATCAAGAGAAATATTTGAAAGATTAAAAGATAAACCAGATGGAAATATGATTTTAGTAACAGCAATAAGTCCTACTAGCTTAGGAGAAGGAAAAACAACTGTATCGATTGCAATAGCTGATGCTCTTTCGAAAATAGGAAAAAAAGCAATTTTAGCTTTAAGAGAGCCTTCACTTGGACCTGTATTTGGAATAAAAGGTGGAGCAACAGGTGGAGGAAAAGTTCAAGTTGTGCCAATGGAAGATATCAATTTACATTTTACAGGAGATATACATGCAATAACTGCAGCAAATAATTTATTATCTGCAATGATTGATAATCATATCTTTTTTGGAAATGAATTGGATTTTGATAGAGTAATTTGGAAAAGATGTGTAGATTTGAATGATAGACAATTAAGAAAAGTTGAAACTGGATTGTCAGGAGAGAAAAAAACTAAACCTAGAATGGATGGATTTGATATAACAGTTGCATCAGAAGTAATGGCAATACTTTGTTTAGCAACAGATTTGAAAGATTTAAAAAGAAGGCTAGGGAATATTTTAGTTGGATATAATAGTAAAAATGAACCTATTTATGCAAGAGATTTAAAAGCTGAAGGTGCAATGACAGCATTATTAAAAGATGCTTTTGATCCAAACTTAGTTCAAACCTTAGAAAAGACACCAGCTATAATACATGGTGGTCCATTTGCAAATATTGCACATGGATGTAATAGTATAGTTGCAACAAAACTAGGATTAAAACTTGCAGATTATGTTGTAACAGAAGCTGGTTTTGGAGCAGATTTAGGAGCAGAAAAATTCTTAGATATAAAATGTAGAAAAGCCAATTTAAAACCTAGTGCAGTTGCATTAGTTGCAACAATAAAAGCATTAAAATATCATGGTGGAGTTGATAAAGAGAAAATTTTGGAAGAAAACCTAGAAGGATTAGAAAAAGGTTTAAAAAATCTTTATCATCATTATAACAATTTATCAGAAAAATATGGACTACCAGTAGTAGTTGCATTAAATAGATATAATACAGACACAGAAAAAGAAATTGATTTTATGAAAAACACATTGAAAGAAAAAGGAATTAGAATGGAACTAGTTGAAGGATGGGCAAAAGGAGGAGAAGGTGCTATTAATATGGCAGAAACGTTAATAGAAGAAATAGAAAAAAACAAGAAAGCACCGAAAGAATTTAATTATATTTATGAATTAGAAGATAGTATAGAAGTAAAAATAGAAAAAATAGCAAAAGAAATATATGGAGCAAAAGGAGTAAAATATACAGACGAAGCAAAAGCAGAAATAAAAAAAATAAAGGAACTAGGATATGGAGATTTTCCAGTGTGTATTGCAAAAACTCAATATTCAATTTCAGATGATATGAATAATCTAGAAGCTGAGGGAGATTATGATATACATATTAGAGAAATAATATTAAAGACAGGAGCAGAATTTATAGTTGCAATAGCAGGAAATATTCTTACAATGCCAGGTTTACCAAAAAAACCTGCAGCAGAAGAAGTTGATGTAAATGAAAAAGGAGAGATAGAAGGTATTTTCTAGAAATTAAAATGTATAAAAACTCCACTTTTTACAAAATATAAAAGTAGAAAGTGAGGTTTTTTTATGAGTGAAAATGGATATAACTTTAGAACAGATTTGGCTGATGAGAGAAGCAATGTATATAAAAAGATAAACAAATTACAAGAAGTTGAAGGGGTTCAAGCAAATGAAGAACAATTTAATGATCATATAAAAAAAACAAAAGTAGAAATAATTGATGAAAAAGGGGAAGAAGCATTAAGAAAGCCAAAAGGAGTATATATAACAATTGATATAAATAATTTAAAAATAGCACGAGAACAAGAAATTGAAGATGCTTCAACTTGTTTGTCACAAGAACTAAAAAATCTAATAAATAAACACATTGATGATAAGTCTGAGATATTAGTTGTAGGATTAGGAAATGAATATGTAACTCCGGATGCACTAGGTCCAAAAGTAATATCAGATATAGATGTAACAAGACATATATTACAATATATGCCACAATATTTAGATAAAGATACTAGATCTGTTAGTGCTATTTCTCCAGGTGTTTTAGGAACAACTGGAATTGAAACAGTTGAAATACTAAAAGGGATTGTAGATAATGTAAGGCCAAAATTAGTAATAGTGATAGATGCTCTAGCTTCAAGGAATATAGATAGAATAAGCAAAACTATTCAATTATCAGATACTGGAATAGTACCAGGAGCGGGAGTTGGAAATAAGAGAAATGAAATAAGTATAGATTCTTTAAAAATTCCTGTAATTGCAATAGGAGTTCCAACAGTTGTGGACTTAGCAACAATTACAGATGATTGTTTAGATATATTTATTGGAAAGCTTCAAGAAAAAGGTAAATCAAATCAATTTTTAAATCAATTAAAAGATGAGGATAATTATGAAGGAATAAAGGAAGCCTTAATTCCAAATGATTACAATATGATAGTAACGCCAAAAGAGATTGATGACTTAATTGTAAATATGAGTTCAGTTGTAGCTAGAGGAATAAATATGAGTCTTCAATAAATGTTTCAAAAAAGCTTTTACTAAATAAAGTAAATTGCTTTTTTTATTTATAGACATATGTTATAATTATTCTAAAAATAAAGATAATTAAATAGAGGAAAAAATGAAAAATAAAGGAAAATTAATTTTAAATTCGATTTATGAAGATATAAATAAAATAAAACAAATTGCAAAAAATATGGATAAAAAAAGAATAGTAGTTGTATTATTAATTTCTTTAATAATAGAAATATTTGTATGTAATTTTCCTGCTTTTAGAACTTTAATTTATGCAGAAAATAAAAATGTACAGCCAAATTATACTATCGAAAATAATGCCATAATAATTTCAGATATTAATACAAGGGTAACGTGTGTTAATATAAATTATAATAAAACATTAGAAGGAACAATAAATTACGATTTGAAATATGAAGCGGACGAAAGTAGTTATATAAATTCTATAAATAAAAAAGTACTTTTAGGTGAAGAAAAACAATATATAAATTTAGATACGCATTCAAACTGTAAAACAATAAAAATACAAGTTGAAACAGAAAATGTAATAGACAATCAGTCTGTTGAAAGTGTAGTTATTAATAAAATAAATTTCAACATAAATTATATTAGAATAATATTAATATATATGATATTAATATTGGCAGTAAAAATTAAAGATGGAAGTATATTAAAAAAAGTTTATCAAAAAAATAATGAAATACAAAAGATTGTATTTAAATATACATTAGGATTATTTTGTATTATGATATTTTTTTATACAAAGAGTCAGTATGGTATGACTAATATGACTGTAAGACCACAAGATATTATAGAAAAATATGATAGAATTTTAAGTGATGAATATGCAGGATTTGTTCAAACTGAAGATTTAGCTCTTATGCAGACAGAAGCTATTATAAATGGTAAGTTATCTTTATTACAACAACCATCAAAGATTCTTAAAGAAATGAAAAATCCATATGATTATGAAGCGAGAAATAAAGCAGGAATAACTTATTTATTTGATACAACATATTATAATGGGCAGTATTATAGCTATTTTGGAATAGCTCCGGTAATAACATGTATTTTACCATTTAGATTAATAACTGGAGTATATCTACAATTTTATATATTTACTTTAATTTATGTTTTTGGAATATTATATGCTTTATATGCTCTATATAGGAAAGTTATTGATAAATACGTAAAAAAAGATATTTCACTTTTTAATTTTTATTTGGGATTTTATGCAATTGTTTTTGGATCAAACATAATAAATATGATAAGAGGAGCAAAATATCAAATAGCAGAAGCGTCTGGAATATTCTTTTTATTAATAGCTATGAATCTAGCAATATCATTTAATAAAAATAAAAAGCTTAAATGGGTAAAACTAGTAATGCTTGGACTTTCAACAGGATTAATTGTTTTATCAAAACCAACATTTATAGTTTATTATCCAATTATATTATTTTTATTTTTGTCTAGCATGAAAAATATAGATAAAAAAAATAAGATACTAAATTTTGTGATTGCTTTTATTCCTGTGTGTATTTTAGCAATTTTACAAATGATACTTAATTATCTGAGATTTGATAGTATTTTTGAATTTGGTGCTAAATATCAATTAACAGGTCAAAACATGAATTATTGTATGTCATTTACATTTGGAAAAACATTTGCAGGGCTTATAGGGTATATATTTAAGATACCATTAATTATACCTTCTCAATTCCCGTTTATATTTACAAATAGAAGTTTAAACATAGCATCAACAAATGAAATTTGTTATGAAAGTATGGTATTTGGATTAATAGGAATTCCAATTCTATGGGTATATTTTTTAGCAAGTAATATTTTAAAAGAAGACAAAAATAGAGAGTTGAAGAACTTAATAAAATTTATTATTGTTACTAGTATAATAATAATGATTTTAACTACAAATACTGGAGGAATTAGCGAAGAATATGCAATAGACTTTAAACTGATTTTATGTATAGGTGCAGTTATATTATTATTAAAAGATTGTAAAAATAAATATATGAATAAAATACTATTAATAACTTGTATAATTACAATTGTTATGATGATACCAATAAGTTTTTCAACAGAAGAAAGATTTTTGGAAAATTGTAAAAATAAAAATACTGTAATGCTGAAGAATTTATTTGAATTTTGGCGTTAAATGCACATTAAGAGTTGACATAACAACAAAAAAGTGGTATAATTGGAAACAAATCATATATTAACGGAAATTTTCTAAAATCATAAGTGAGGGTAAAATGAAAATACATGAAAATTTGAAAGTTATGGTTGTTAATGGTAAAGAAGTTTCTGAAAGTCTTTTAAATCAAATCATGGAAGTAGTTGATAATTCGATGTATCCAATTTCTAAAAGTGAACTAAAAAGGAAATTAGTAAATGTTTTCGAATCACAAGTATTACTAATAGTCGAAGTATATGGTAATAATATAGGGAAAGTGAAAGGCTTTGCTATAACAAATTATATGTATTGTACACAATACATAGATTTGATAGTATTTGATCCAGAAATACGAAAGATGGGATTAAGTTATAAATTGATTAAAAGAATAATTGAGATGGAAAACACAGACTGGATAATTATAAATAAATCAGTTTATGGTTCAGTTAGATTAGAAAATAAATTAAGAAAATTTGGAAAAGAATATTCTAATGAAGAATTAACTACAAGATGGAAAGATAGCATAATCAACAGTCTAAATGAAAACAACTTAATGTATGTAGAAATTTAGAAAATTTTATCCTGTAATAGGAAATCCGGTAGAAAAATACAGCTTTTATTGAAGATAATACTTTAATAAAAGCTGTGTTTTTGATTGTACTACTTTAATTTTACTTATTTTTAAATAGTGATTTTTTTTGATTTTTGTAAATTTTACAAATACTACAATCATTGCATATAGATACTCTATTTTCAAATATTGATTTTAAAGTATTTAAAAATTCATCAACATAGTTTTCGATAACATGTATATAAATTTTTTTGGGTAACAAATTAAGCAAAGAATTCAATGTGTAATCATTTGAAGAAAAAGTAATATCACTCAAATATTTTGCATCAAAAATTTCTTTATTATCTTCTATTATATTTTTATTTTCGTCTAACAAAATAGTTTCAGAAGAAGAATAGATTACATGAACAACATTACAAAGAGAGGTTTGAGAGTTGATATATAATCGGAGTAAAGAGATAAATTCTAAATATTCTTTTTCTAAAATAAAAGCATTAACAGCTTCATCTATGATATCATTTAAGATATCCCAATAATCTTGCATTCGAAAATTTATAAATCCATTTAAAAATAATGCTTTATGAGTTGAAATATATAATAAAAAATTATTGTATAAAGTATTAAATTTTTTAGTAAATAAATTTGAAAGGTCTTCAGCAAGTAAATCATAACAAGTATTTAAAATTTTATTTCGTTCACTATAGTCAAAATAAAAATAGTTTTGAATAATTATATCTTTAATGATGTCTTCTTCTAATTCATCGATAACTAAAAAAGCTAAAATAGTACTAATGTTACAATAAAATTCTGAATAATCTTTTCCAGTATAATGTATAATAATATTTTGATAATGTCTAAATTCTTTTAAAGTAAAACAAACATTTTTTATTTCTAAACATCTAAGTTCGTTTAGTAGATAGTTTTGTAAATGCACATTGTTTGTTTTTATACATAATGATTTCATAGACGAAAATCTCCTTTCTGATAAAACTATTATCTACTAAACATTAAAAACTTATACACTATAATATGCTATTTATATAAAAAGGTAACTTGTTTCAAAAATCGAAATAAAAATAAAATTTTTGTCAAAATAAATTATTAATGATAAAGTTAATATATAAATAAAGACATAATAAAAAGAAGACTAGCCTTTACCACTTCAGCTTTAGTCTTCTTTTTATTTTTATCTATAAATTCTATAATCAATGTCAGGAAAGATACAGTCTTTTTTATTTATATCAGTTAAAAATTTTTCATCAATGTTGTTATCTTTTATTTGATAATATAATTTTGTAAATCTTCCAATGTGATCTTTGATTCTCTTTTTAGCATAATCAACCATAGTTCCATTTGTTATGATAAATAACCAATCACTACTTTGGGCTAATAAAAGTTCTCTAGCAGCTTGATTTAAAGCTTCCTTTTGTATACCTTCTGCTTCAGGAAACATCCAAGCAAGTTCACACATTCTATCTCCTGCAACATGTAGATGTTTATGAACATAGTCATTTGTTTGGTTTAACCAAACCTCACTATATCCATTAGCTCCCCAACTAGAACGACAAGGTGAAGATACTTGCATATTTGGATAGCGATCAATATATTCAGAAGGTGTAATTAATTCAAAGTTACAATCATCATAATAAATCTTTTTAAATAAGGTATATATCCAATATGGACCTTCATACCACCAATGTCCATATAGTTCAGCATCATATGGACATAAAATAATTGGAGGAGTATCCATGTGTGATGATAAGTTTTCTATTTGAGCATTTCTAGAATCAAAGAAATGACCAGCTTGATTATGTACAGAATCTGCAGCCCATTGGGGATTGTAATAATCTTTAAATTCTGTTTTACCAGTAATTCTATAATATTTAATTCCTGTATTTACGCGAACACCGTCATGAGCAATATAAGGTTTTATATAATCATAATCTGCTTCATATCCAATATCACGATAAAATTCTCTATAGTTAAAGTCTCCAGGGTATCCATTTATTGAACTCCATACTTGCCTAGAAGATTCAATATCACGACCAAATGCTATAACGCCTTCAGGAGAGACTATAGGAGCGAAAGTACCATATATTGGAGTAGGATTAGCATATAAAATACCATGTGTTTCTGTAATAATATAATCAATACCAAATTCTTTTAAATATTTATCAGCCTCTGGTACATAACCACATTCAGGTAGCCATATTCCACGAGGTTTTCTACCAAAATATTTTTCATATGTTTGCACACCTACAGCGATTTGAGCTCTTATAGTTTTTTCATTGACATATAAAATAGGAAAATATCCATGTGTAGCTCCACATGTGATAATTTCCAAAACTCCAATATCTTGAAAATGTTTAAAAGCATTTATTAAATTACAATTATGTATGTCTCTGAAAAAATGAAGATCACTAGAATAACGATCATAATAATATTTGGATAACTTATTAAGTCTTTTATCACCAGCAGTTCTTTTTATTTCTTTTTTAGAAAGTTCAATCAACTTTTCAAGATAGTTTATATATTTTTGTTGTAATAATTTGTTATCTAACATAGATAGTAGAGGAGGTGTCAATGACATTGTAATACGAAAATTGACTTTTTCATCTACTAATTTTTGAAAATTTGTAAGCAATGGTATATATGTTTCTGAAATTGCTTCATATAACCAAGATTCCTCTAAATAATCATTGCTTTCTGGATGATGTATAAAAGGAAGATGGGCATGAAGCACAAAGCTTACATAGCCTTTTTTGTTTTGCATTTAAATTACTCCTTTGTTTATTACATAAATCTTGATGAAAAAGAACCAGAAGAAGGATTTCCTCCTGAAGCTGGATTAGATAAATCATATATATCATCTATATTTTCATCTTGATAAATCAATTTATATAAATCATAAATGTCATAAATTTTACGAATGTTTTTATTAATGGCTAATTCTGTTAGTTTTCTTGAATATTCAAAATTAGTTTTTACGTTCCTAAATATGATTTCATTGGGAAAATCTTCTATTAAAATATGGTCATTAGGAGCTTCTATATCATTAGATGTTGCTACATAAATGTAGTCATTATTAATTTTTTCATTATATTGAATAGGGCGTCTGCCAAGTTCGATTTTATATTCACATTTACTATTATTAACTTTTAAATACCAACTGTTAGCGAAATCGTTTATTTCAATTTCAAAAGAGTAGTCTAAAGTCTTATTATAAACAATTAAAACTGGTTTTGTTATTTCAAAGAAATTTTCGCCATATTGTTTTTTATAATTTTCTATATCTTCATCAGAAATTTCCCAATATACAAATAAAGTAGAAGGTGTTTGAGCTAATATTTTTACTACAGTTTTATTGTAACGATAAGGTAAATCATAATATTCAGCTACTGATAAACTTAAATCTAAAAGGGAATCTTTTTTGGCAACTTTAGATGTAGAAGTTTTTTTAGCAGTTGGTGTAGCTTTAGTAGTAGATTTAGCCTTAGATGCAGAAGCCTTTTTAGTAGTAGCCGTAGCTTTAGTAGTTTTTGTTTTAGCCTTAGATGCAGAAGTCTTTTTAGTAGTAGCTGTAGCTTTAGTAGTTTTTGTTTTAGCCTTAGATGTAGAGGCTTTTTTAGTAGTAGCCGTAGCTTTAGTAGTTTTTGTTTTAGCCTTAGATGTAGAGGCTTTTTTAGTAGTAGCTGCAGCTTTAGTAGTAGATTTAGCCTTAGATGTAGAGGCTTTTTTAGTAGTAGCCGTAGCTTTAGTAGTTTTTGTTTTAGCCTTAGATGTAGAGGCTTTTTTAGTAGTAGCTGCAGCTTTAGTAGTAGATTTAGCATTAGATGTAGAAGCCTTTTTAGTAGTTGCCGTAGCTTTAGTAGTTTTTGTTTTAGCTGTAGTAGTTTTTTTTGCTTTTTCTGATGGCTTTATTTTTAATTCCTTTTTTTCTTCTAATTCTTTTTGTTCTTTGGTTTTTCTTGGCATTATTTTTCCTCCTATGTTTTGTTAATTAAAATCAATTGAATAAAAATTCAATAATTTAAAAAAACAATTACTTCATTTATATACTATAATAAAAACAAAATAAATTCAATAGGAAGAAGAGATTTTTTAAAGAAAATTTTGTACTACTATTTTTACTATTAATAAATAAAAAAGATATTATAAAAAAGTAGCAATAAACAGAAAAAAGGAAAAAAAAGAAAAAAAAAGAAAAAAATTGTCAAAATCCATTTACATTTTTTACAAATTTGTATAAAATATACTAAGAACAAAAGAAGATATTAAGAAAGGGAGAATGTTACACATGAAAATATTAATGTTAACATGGGAATATCCACCAAGAGTAGTAGGAGGAATATCAAGAGTAGTACACGACTTATCACATACTCTAATAAAAGATGGGCATGACGTTACAGTTATAACATATAAAGATGGAGATGTTCCATATTTTGAAGATGATAAAGGAGTAAAAGTTTACAGGGTAGATAATTATATGATAAACCCAAATAATTTCATAGATTGGGTAATGCAATTAAATTTTGCTATGGTAGCAAAAGCAAATGAATTAATTGCAAAAAAAGGTGATTTTGATGTTATACATGCACATGATTGGTTAGTAGCAAATGCAGCAAAAACATTAAAACAATCTTATAATATTCCAATAGTATCTACAATTCATGCAACAGAAGCTGGAAGAAACAGTGGTATTCATGATGAAGCACAAAGATATATAAATGATACTGAATGGATGTTAACATATGAATCTTCAGAAGTTATAGTTAATAGTAATTTTATGAAAGGTGAATTACAAAGATTATTTGGATTACCTTATGAAAAGATAAATGTTGTTGCAAATGGAGTTAATCTAAATTTATTTAGTGGAGTAGAAAGAGATTATGACTTCAGAAGAAAATATGCAATGGATAATGAAAAAATAATATTATTTATGGGTAGACTTGTTTATGAAAAAGGAATACAGCATTTAATTGCAGCAATGCCAAAAATTCTATCAGGATACAATGATGCTAAGTTAGTAATAGCTGGTCAAGGTGGAATGATAGAAGAATTAAAGGAACAAGCAAAATTTTTAGGAATAGAAAATAAAGTATATTTTGCAGGATACATGAATGGAAAAGATGTCCAAAGAATGTATAAAGCAGCAGATATATCAGTATTTCCAAGCACATATGAACCATTTGGAATAGTAGCATTAGAAGCGATGCTTGCTGAAAATCCAGTAGTAGTTTCAGATATTGGAGGACTTAATGAGATAGTTGATCATAGAAAAAATGGTATGAAGTCTTATGCTGGAAATGCAAATTCAATTGCAGATTCAATATTAGAATTATTATATGATCATAAATTATGTTCAGAAATTGTAAAAAGAGCTAAAAACAAGGTTAGAAATGAATATACTTGGAGTAAAATAGCTCAAGATACACATTTTACTTATCAAAAAGCAATTTGTCAATCAATTGCTGAAAAACAAAAAAGAGAATTGGAACAAGAAAGAGCAAGAAAAACACAAAGAGCGAAAAAGGAAAGACCAGAGAGAGAAATTACCAATTTGCTTAGTTTCAAAAAACGTCAAGCATATGCATAAAAAAGTAAATAGAATCCTTAAACAGAAGAAATGTTTAAGGATTTTTTGATTGTAAAATATCTAAATATATGATATATATATAAATATTAAGTTATGGAGGAAAAAATGGAAGAATTAAAGAAACAAATAGAAGAATATATACCATATAATGAACAAGAAGAAAAAGATAAAGAAATAATGTTAAAATATATGAATGAATATGAAAATATTTTAACTAGAGATAATGAATTTGCACATTTTACAGCATCGTCATGGGTGGTAAATAAAGATAAAACTAAAGTATTAATGATTTATCATAATATCTATAATTCATGGTCTTGGACAGGTGGACATGCAGATGGAGAATCAAATTTATTAGGCACGGCTATTCGCGAGTTGAAAGAAGAAACAGGAGCTAAAAATGTAAAAGTGCTTGATAATGATATATTTTCATTAGAAATTATATGTGTTAATGGACATATAAAAAGAGGAAAATATGTTGGATCTCATGTACATTTAAACTTATCATATCTTTTACAAGTTGATGAAAATGAAGAATTAAGAATGAAAGAAGATGAAAATAGTGGAGTTAAATGGATCAATATAAAAGATGTGGAGAAAGTTTCAACTGAAAAGTGGGTTGTAGAAAATGTTTATAAAAAATTAAATAAAAAACTGGAAAGTAGAGGATTTTAAGATGAATGTACAAGAATATTTGTCGAATTATTATAAAGGAACAAAAAATCCAACACTTTATGCAATGAAATATTTTATGAAGGAATTTAATCATCCAGAAAAAGACTTAAAAGTAATACATATTGCAGGGACAAATGGTAAAGGAAGCTGTACTGAAATAATGACAAATATTTTGTATAAATCTGGATATAAAGTGGGAAAATTTTTAAGTCCTCATTTAATAAATTATAATGAAAGAATAAGTATAAATAATAAAAATATAACAGATGAAGAAATGGAAAAATTAATTAAAAGAATACAACCTAAAATAGAAAAGTACAATAAGGAAAATGATATAAAAATAACATTATTTGAACTTGAAACAACAATGGCTTTGTTATTTTTTAGTGAAAATAAATGTGATTACGTTGTGTTAGAAACAGGATTAGGAGGTTTATATGATTGTACAAATGTTGTAAATCCTACTGTTTCAATAATAACAAGCGTAGGTTATGATCATATGCATATATTAGGAAATACACTAGAAAAAATCACAAAACATAAAGCAGGAATAATAAAAGATAACTCTGAAACTGTATTTATAGAACAAAAAGAAAAAGAAGTAAATCAAATAATATTAAATACATGTAAACAAAAAAATAATAAATTACATTTAATAAAACAAGAATATATATCTAATTACTCATATAATAAAGAGTATCAAAAATTTGATTTTAAGGAATATAAAAATATACAAATTAATTTAAAAGGTAAGAAACAAATTAACAATACAAGTTTATGTATAGAATGTGTAGGGATATTAAATAATAAAGGAGCAAATATATCTGATGACAAATTAAGAGAAGCATTAAAGACAGTTATACACAAAGGTAGATTTGAAAGAATAAATGAAAATCCATTAGTTATTTATGATGGAGCACATAATAAATTAGCAATTGAAAATTTCATGAATAGTGTTGATATGTATTATAAAAATGAAAATAAAATTTATATTGTATCTATATTAAAAACAAAAGACTATGAATCTATGATAAAAGAACTTTTAAAAGATAAAAAAGGTATATTTATTTTTACGAATGGAAACAATAAAGATAGGTATGTTTCAAAAGAAGTTTTATTGAAGTGCAGTATGAAATATACAAGTGATAAAAATATATTTACTGCGGAATTAGAACAAGCTTTAGATGCAATAAAAAAATTAGATGGAAGTTATACGATTTTTATTATTGGAACTTTTTACATATATGGAACAGTTTTAGAAAAATTAGCTAAAAGTGAGCTATAAAAAATAGATGAAAAGGAGAAAGTATGGAAGATTTAATAAGTAAGTTAAATGTTATGTATGATGAGAAAGAAATTCAAGAAAGAATTCAAAAAGTAGCAGAGCAAATTGACAAAGATTATCAAGGAAAAGAAGTTGTTATAATATCAGTATTGAAAGGGGCAATATTTTTTACTGTAGACTTAGTTAAAAAGATGAAAACTCCTATTATATTAGAAATGATACAAGTTTCTAGTTATCAAGGTACTCAGACAACTGGAAATGTTATAGTTAAGAAAGATTTAGATAGTGATATAGCAGGAAAAGATGTACTAATAGTTGAAGATATTATTGATACAGGATATACTTTAAAATATTTAAAGGAATATTTGCTATCAAAAAATCCAAATAGTGTAAAGATTGCAGTTTTAGCAGATAAGAAAGAGAGAAGAAAAGTTAATGTAGATGTTGATTATACAGCTTTTGAAATAGAGAATAAATTTGTTGTAGGATATGGCTTTGATGTAGATGAAATAGGAAGAAACATACCATTTATAGGTTATGTAAAAGATGGAGAATCAATTTAAATATATTTGACATAAATGGTAGTAGTGTGGTATAATCGATACATAAATAAGAGTTTATCTAAGAACTGAAAAGTTTGAGCGGTAAAGGGTGACGCAAATAATAGTGTTGCTTACACTTATAAAGTGAGATTATAACAGGTCTTGCAAAGGAGTCTTAAAAAAATAGATTTCTTTGCGAGGCTTTTTTTATTAATATAGTAATCCAGAGAGTTTTATAAAATACTTAAAAAAACAAAAAGTTAAAAGGTTTTATATCAAAAATAGGAAAGGGAGAGATAAACATGGCAAAATTTGTATTAATAATTGGACCACAAGCAGTAGGAAAAATGACAGTAGGTCAAGAACTCGAAAAAATAACAGGACTAAAACTTTTACATAATCATATGACACTAGATTTAGTTTCAAAATTTTTTGATTTTGATAACCACAGAAAAAAGCTGTCAGAAATTAGTGATTTATTTAGATTCACTTTATTTGAAGAAGTTGCAAAAAGTGATTTAAAAGGAATGATTTTTACACTTATGCTATGTTTTGAAAGAGATGAAGAATTAGAGTATATAGAAAGAATCAAGAAAATATATGAAGATAATAATGGGGAGTTTTATATGGTCGAATTGGAAACAAATTTAGAAGAAAGATTGAGAAGAAATAAAACTGCTAATAGATTAGAACATAAACCATCTAAAAGAGATTTAGAATGGAGTAAAAAAGACATACTGAGATCTGTTGATATACACCGTTTGTATTCTAATCCAGGCGAAATTAAATATAAAAATTATTTAAGAATAGATAATACGGATATATCAGCAAAGAAAGTAGCAAAAATGATAAAAGAAAAATTTAAATTATAAAGGAAGTAATAAAATGATAAAAATTAGAAATGTAGAAGAGAAAGATATTGAAAAAGTAGTAGATATACAAATACGTAGTTGGCAATCTACATATAAAGGAATTGTTGATGAGGACTATTTGAAAAATATGAATAATGAAGAACAAGTAAAACAAAGAATAGAAAAAAGAAAAAAAGATTACAAATCAAACGGATTTATTGTTCCAGAAATCAATAATGAAGTAGTAGGATTTTGTAGATATTCAGATTCAAGATATGTATCTAATTATGATGGAATAGATTGTGAAATTTTTGCATTATACATTGAACCACAAATGAAAAGAAAAGGGGTTGGAAGTGCATTAGTCAAATTTGTTATAAATGAATTTAAAAATAAAGGTTATAAAAAAATGGCTATAGGATGTTTGAAAGAAAATAAATCATCAAGAAAATTCTACGAAAAAATAGGAGGAGAATTATATTTAGAAAGAAATTTTGAAATAGAAGGAAAAAACTATAAAGAAGTAGTTTATATTTATGATGTGAATGAAGTATACAATTATTTTAATCAAACAAAAGCTTTTGGAGAGATAAAGTTGGTATTTCCAACAGAAGAATATAAAAAACAAGTAGAAGATTATTTACAAGAACATTTTGATAATGGAGAATATGATTTAAATGGAGATGGCGGACTAGAAACTATTAAAGATTTCGATAAATGGTTAAAAAAAATTAAAAATGATAGAACAAGAGAAAACGTTGAAGATGGAAGAGTTCCCGCTTCAATGTATTTAGGAATAAGAAAACTAGATAATAAAGTTGTAGGGACATTGCAGATTAGACATGAACTTAATGAAAAATTATTAAAAAATTGTGGTCATATTGGATATGGAGTACGTCCTTCTGAAAGAAAAAAAGGATATGTTACAGAAATGATACGATTAGCTTTAGACAAAGCTAAAAAAATAGGAATAAATAGAGTTTTAATGGTATGTTATAAAGATAATATTGGATCAAAAAAAGCTATTATAAAAAATGGTGGAGTTTTAGAAAATGAGATTCCAGCAGAAAATGGAAAAATAGATCAAAGGTACTGGATAAGCCTGAAAAAGAAATTTGCAAATAGTTTAAAGAATTATGACAATGTTATACAAGTCGAGCAGAGGCAAAAAGCAATTGATGCAGATGATTTTAAAGGTGATTTATATCTTAACAATTTTATCGAAATTTCAGATCCATTTGTATTACAAGAAGGGATAGAAAAAGGTCTTTGTATTCAAGATTCAGGATATAAATGGCTAGAATTTTATGACTATAATTCAAAAATAAGATTAACAGCAATTTATGATGATAAAAATGAATTAATAGAATCTTATTTTGATATAGCAAGGGGAATTGGAAAAGAAAATAATATACCTTATGAAGATGATTTTTATCTAGATGTAGTAATTAGGCCAGATGGAAAGATTTTTTTATTAGATGAAAATGAATTTGAAGAAGCTTACAAAAAATACGAAATGACAAAAAAGGAATATGATGAAGGGTATAGATTAGCGTATAATTTAATGGAAGAACTTAAAGGGAAAGAAAAACAAGTTAAACAATTTGTGGACAAATATTTAAATGAAATGATTTAATAAAAAATGATAGGAAGGGAAGGTATATTAAAATGAAGTATTTTAAAAAATTAGTAGGAGAAAGAATTTATTTATCACCAAGAAGCACTGAAGATGCCGAACAATTTACAGAATGGTTGAATGATTTTGAAACAACAGATTATCTGGGAAGTAGTGGAAAAATAATGTCTTTAGAAGGAGAAAAAGAATATCTACAAAACAATTCTAATCCTGAAGGTAATTTTGTAATTGTTACTTTAGATGAAGATAAATTTATTGGAACAGTATCATTAGAAGGAATAGACAGAATTAATAGAACAGCAACTTTAGGAATTTTTATTGGGGATAAAGCGTATAGAAGTAATGGATACGGAACAGAAGCAATAAGGTTAATATTAGAGTATGGTTTTAATTATATGAACTTAAACAATATAAAGTTGGATGTTATGGGATTTAACGAAAGAGCCATAAAATGTTATAAAAAATGTGGATTTAAAGAAATAGGAAAGAGGCGAGAATGCAAATTTGTAAATGGAAAATATTATGATAGTATTTCTATGGATATTTTAGCAAGAGAATTTACAGGAGATTACATAAAAAATAAAAACATATAATTGAAAATATTTGAAAAATATGATATATATATACTCTGAAAAGATTGGAGGAATAAAAAATGACAAAGGAACAAGCAAAAGTAAAAATTGAACAATTTTTAAGATTACAAGAAATATACAAAAAAAACGAAAGTGAAAAGATGCTTGAAGAAGCATATAATAAAGTAAAAAATGAAAATAAGGATGTGAAATAATGAATAGGCAGGAACGTAAACAATTAGAGAAAGAAGAAATTATAAAAGTATTAAGATATTTTAGAGACAATAAACTAGAAGAAAATGATGATGAAATTATTAATAATTTAGAGCAAAGTATAGCAAAAGTTTTAAAACTTGAATTAGATAATTTAGAAATGAATATTAAATTTGATGAGAGCAACCCTGAAGATATAGAAAAAAATGATATCGCACTATATTTTATTAATTCTAATGAAGTAGAAGGAAATGACTTTAGTAAAAGTTTTAAACAAGCAGGGGGATTTGTACCACAGATAGATGGAAAACCATATATAGAGCTTTCTAAAGATTATTTTTATAACTATTTAAAAAGTGATAATAGTGCTGTTAGATTGTATATTGCAAACAATATATTTCAATCTTTATTACATGAAATAAGGCACTATCAGCAATATTTAATGACAAAACAATGTGTTAGTAGTAGAGAAGCTATGATGTTTGCAAAAGATTATATAATTGCAGGATTTGCACCAGAAGTATATAAAGATAGTTATAAATCATTTGCTATTGAAAATGATGCTAATGCATCATCTGAAAAAGAGTTTCAAGAAATTTTCGGAGAAGAAGAACACTCACAAAAATCTAAAGTTCTATATGAAGGAGAACGAGACACAGGAATGTATACATATGAAACTATTGATAGAAGAGGAAATATACAAAAACACATGGAAGAAAGAGAAGAAGTGACTCAAAAATTAATAGATTATATAATATGTAATGAAAAAATTGAGGAAGTATTTAAATTTTGTCCAATTCTCCTTAAAGAATATAATGAAGATTTTACTAAGAAATCAACTTGTGAATTAATAAGTAATATGAAAGGCGAAGTTGATTTTTTGGCTAGGATTGATTTTTTAGAAGAAGATGATAAGCAAAAATTGATAAAGAATGCTCAAGAGATGTATTATGATATGATTTATAGAAGTTTATTACAAAATAAAGAAGAACGCAAAGAAATACCAAATGAGTTTGACAAAGATGAGATTGTAGAAATATTACATAATATGAAAGAAAACTTTAATGAAGAAAGAGATTTTAAAATAGGACAGGCTGAAAAGAAATGGAAAGTCCAAAGTGAAGGATCTAAATTACTACCAATGCAGTTCCGTACAGATAAGAGTGATGATGAATTAAAAGAAGAACTAGAATTGAAAGTAAATAGAATTAAAGCTTATTATAAATTTAGAGAGGATTTTCTTGACAGTATGGAAACGGATTTGTTTGGAAAAAAAGAGCAAAAAGACTATATAAGTAATGAGGATGAAGAAAGATAAGGATGTGGAAAGATGACAAGAGAAGAACGTAAAGAACTAGAAAAAGAAGAAATTGAAAATATGATTGCATACTTTTTATATAATGCTTTAGATGTAAATGATGAAGAGACTATTTCTATACTTGAAAAAAAGTTAAATAGGATATTTAAATATGAAATAGATAATATAGGCTTAGGAATTAAATTTGATGAGGAAGATCCACAAAATAAAGAGAAAAATGATATAACATTACATCTAATCAATTATGACGAAAATGATGAGAACGATGAAAATAATGAGAACGATGAAAATAATGAGAACGATGAAAATAATAATGATGATTTAAATAACGAAGAAACAGATACTAATGATAAAGAGGAAAAAGGTTCTGCAGGAGGATTTTTACCATCAGTAGATGGAAAGCCATATATAATTATTAATACAAAATATTTCTATGATGCATTATCAAATGAAGATGAAGCTACTAGGATTTTCATGACTCAATATATGATTCATGCTTTATTTCATGAAATAAGACATTATCAACAATATTTATTAGCTATGCAAAGTATTAGCAGTAAAGAAACAATGATGTTTGCAAGAGATTATGTAATGGCTACATATACACCACAAACATATGATGAAAATTATTATTCTTATGGAATAGAGAATGATGCAAACTTGCATGCAACAGAAATGTATATGGATTTAATGGGAAATGATGAATACTTATATAGATCAAAGATTTTATATGATGGAGAATTAAATACAGGAAAATATAAATTCAAAGCAAGAGATATAGATACTAATGAGACCTTTTATTATATGGAAGAAAGAGATGATATTTCTGATATAATTCTTGATACTATAATATGTCAAGAAAAAGTAGGAGAAGCTTTTAAACTTTGTCCTATTTTACTTAAAGAATATAATATAGATTTCACAAAAAAAGGAGCATTAGAATTAATAAAAAATATGCAAGGAGAAGTTGATTTTTTATCTAGATTAGATTTTTTAGAGGATGAAACTAGAGAAAAAATGGTAAAAAATGCAAAGGAAATGTATCATGACTTAATATTTAGAGCTTTTAAGACAACATCAGATCAGGAGTTTCTACAAATAACTAATGAAATTGATAAAGAAGAATTGCATAATATGTTAACCGAAATGAAGGACGAATTCAATGAAGAAAGGGATAAAAAAATTCTTAAAGCAGAAAAAATGTGGTATGCTAGAAGTAGAAGTGAAGGTATGATACCAGAAATGTTTTATTCTGAAAAAAATCCTTTTGAACAATTAATGGATTTTGAGGAAGAAAGAAATATATATGAAGAAATGTATAAAAGAAAAGAAGAAACTATTGATGTTTTACATGCAATTTTATGTGATTTTGTAGAAGAACAAGATATAGAAGATGAAAAAGAAATTTTTTGATAAAAAAATAAGTTGTCTTATAGTGACAGCTTATTTTTTTGAAAAAATTTTAAAAATTATATAAAACTAAATAAAATTTGGTGTATAATAAGTGCATAAAAGAAAGGAAGTAAAATATGGATAATTTTAAATCAGGATTTGTAGCAATTGTTGGAAGAACTAATGTTGGTAAATCAACTTTAATTAATCAGTTAGTTGGTGAAAAAGTTGCTGCAATGGCTAACAAAGTTCAAACAACGAGGACAGCAATAAAAGGTATAGTAAATAGGGAAAATTCACAAATAATATTTATAGATACACCAGGAATTCATAAGCCTCGTACAAAGCTAAATAGAACAATGGTAGAAACATCTTTTGCAACTATACCTGATTCTGACATAGTTTTATTTCTAATAGAAGCAACAAGTGAAGATATTGGTCGAGGAGATCGTATGATATTAGAAAAAATAAAAGAATCAAAACGAAAAACAATTTTAATAATAAATAAAATTGATTTAGTAAAAAGAGAAAAATTACTAAAATTAATAGATATATATAGTAAAGAATATGAATTTGAAGCAGTTATACCAATATCTGCAACACAGTCAAAATATAAAAATATAATTTTAGATGAAATTGAAAAGAACCTTAAAGAAGGTCCAGCATATTATAATATAGAAGAATATACAGACCAAACTGTAAGACAACTTGCAGAGGAAACAATTAGAGAAAAAGCACTTAAATTATTAGATCAGGAAGTACCACATGGAATATATATCGAAGTTGAAAAGATGAACTTGAGAAAAAATAAAAATGGTGAAGATATCTATGATATTGAGGCAACAATTTATTGTTTAAGAAAATCTCATAAAGGAATTATAATTGGAAAAAATGGAGAAATGTTAAAACGTATTGGTAGAGCAGCAAGGATTGATATGGAAAAGAATTTTGGAATTAAAGTCAACTTAAAAACATGGGTCAAAGTTAAGGAAGATTGGCAAGAAAATGATAGTATTGTCAATAAATTTAAATTAAACTAAGGAAATAAAAATTCTTTTGTTTTTTATTTAGTATAAAATTATTGAAATATACAAATGATAGTAATATACAAAGAGCAAGGAGTGTGAATCTTATGATTAAAAAAATCGCATGGGATACATTTAAAAATACAGGGGATATAAATTCTTTTCTAGAATTTAAGCAAATTGAAAATATAGAAAATGATATTTTAAAGAAAGTAAAAGATAATAGTGAAGAAAATAATATGATTCAAAAAATACAAAAGGGAGATATAAAATAGTGCCAAATGTAAAAATAAAAGGAGTAATTTTAGCAGAAAATAATTTAGGTGATTTTGATAAAATGCTAACAATGTTAACACCAAATTTGGGAAAAATTTCTTGTGTTGCAAAAGGTGCACGACGTCCTAAAAGTGCACTTTTAGCAGGAACACAGTTATTTAGTTTTGGTGAATATTTAATGTTTAAAGGAACCAATACATATCACATTAATTCTTGTGAATTAATTGAAGTCTTTTATAACTTAAGATGTGATTTGGACAAATTAGATTATGCAATGAAAATTAATAAAATAGTTCAAAATGTAACAACAGAAAATCAAAATTGTTATAGGATTTTGCAATTATACTTAAATACATTATATACGATATCAGAAACAGACATGGATTTAGATTTAGTATTAAGTATTTTTAAATTAAGGTTAGCATCAATTATAGGATTTACTCCAAGAATAAATGAATGCGTAAATTGTCAAGAAAAAGAAGAAAAGAAAATAACATATTTTAGTATAAAAGATAATGGTCTTAAGTGTGAAGTATGTGGAAAACAAGACAAATCAGCAATTTATATAAGTGAAGGAACACTAAAAGCAATAAAATATACAATAATGGCACCGCCTAAAAAATTATATTCATTTAAGTTAAAAGATGAAGCTTTAAGAGAATTTAAACTTGTTGTTAAAATATTTTTTAATGAGCGTGTAGAGAATATATAATATAAGAAGGATGTAAAATAAAGGAGAGTGATTTAAATGATTAAAGTAGGAGTTATTTATGGAGGTATTTCAACAGAAAACGAAGTGTCTCAGATGTCTGCAAAATCAGTAATAAACAACTTGAATAAAGAAAAGTATGAGATTAAAAAAATTTACATAGATAAAGATGGAAAATGGTATAATGATAACAAAGAAAAAAGAGAAGAAATACATAGCATAGTAAAAACACTTAAAGAATTTGATGTAGTATTTCCAGTGTTACATGGAAAAGGTGGAGAAGATGGAACAATTCAAGGATTGTTTGAAATGTTTAATATTCCGTATGTAGGATGTGGTGTTCTGGCATCAAGTGTTGGAATGGATAAAGTATATACAAAGATAGTATTTGAAAAAGCAGGATTAAATCAGACACCATATGTATATATAAAAGCAAT
>CANQQF010000011.1 GCA_947625985.1 uncultured Clostridia bacterium
ACCCCAATTCAGTATAGAACTGAACTGGGATTTAAGTAAGTTGCTTTTTTACTGTCTACTTTTAATTGACAACTTCATAATTTAATCCACTTTTTTAATAACTTTTAGAATGAAAAATTTTAATTAATTATTATATCTTAATTTAGCTTTTTTATACTCATTAGATTTCTCTAAGAAATCAATTTGTTTATTATATAAATCTCTTAAATCACTTATTTGTTTTACAGATAAATTTTCCTCTTTAATTTTCCCTTCTTCGTAGTCTTTTTGTAGTTTAATTAATCTTGTTCCTTCATCTTCAATATTTTTGATGTATTTTAGAAACTCTTCTTTCTTTTGAGTAGTAACATTATTACTATCTTCTTTTGTTAATTGTGGCTCAACTTCAATATTTTCTGTTTTTTTACCACTAAATATATTTCTAAAGAATGTTTTTATTCTATAGATAATACCATTTTTATTTACATTAATTAATGCTTTTTCTTCTTTGTTACTCATTTATTTCTCCTTTACTACTCTTTTATAGTTCCTGTCCTTGTGTATCTTTTTCATTTATCTGCTTATTTAAGTCTTTTTCTTCTTTTAGTAATTCTTGTTTCTTTTCATATAATTTTGCTAAAGAATCTTTTTCTATGAATTCTCCTACTCCTCTTTCAGATACATCTCCTGCAATTTTTTCAACTAGTTGTGTATCTTCTGCTAATTTTTCGTTTATTTCTTCTTGTCCTTGTAAGGCTGGATAAAAATCTTTTCCTTTACTTATTGCTTGTTCTAATTGCTCTAAACTATCAATTCCTTTTTCATCTAAAAATGTTTTTACTCTATCATTATATGCTTGCTCTAAATCTTGTTCATTTATTGATTTTCCCATTGATTCTAATATTGGTTTTACAAATAGCAAATCACTTGTTGATTCTTTCCATCCAATTAGCTCTATTGGCATATGTTGATACTGTCTATTTCTTCCTTCTTGTAAGAATTTTTTTGGATTATCTTTTACCCATTGATCGTGAATATCTGATAATATCGTAACTACATCATTTTCTTCAATTCCATTTTCTGTTTTTTCTCTTATTGTTTTGAAAATTTCTGCATCTTCACCTTCGTGATATACAGCATTTTTGAATTCTTCCATTTCCTCATCTGTTATACCCAATTCTTTTTTTTCTGCAATTCTTTTAATACTCTCTAAAGCACTATCCATAGATCCTTGTGCCCAAACTTGACCATCCACTTCACTAAATGGTTTTTTTAATTCTTCATTAGCTTGTTCTTCTGTTAATCCATTCCAGTTCATCAAAGCTTCTTTAGCCACTTTTCCATAAACGTCTCCTACTTTTGAATTTTCTTCCATATTTTCCTCCTTTATTCTTCTCCAAATATTTCCTCGAATTCGTCAGCTTCTATTTTTTCTTTTTCTAATAATATTGCTGCAACTTGATGAAGTTTTTCAATATGGTCTGTAAGTATTCTTTTTGCTTTATTATATCCTTCATCTACAATTCTTTTAACTTCAGAGTCTATAATTGCTGCTGTTTCTTCAGAATATTCTTTTGTGTGTCCAAAATCTCTTCCTAGGAATACCTCATTATTATCTCCACCTAAAGTTAAAGCTCCAACTTTTTCACTCATACCATATTTAGTTACCATACTTCTCGCAATTTGAGTTGCTCTTTCAATATCATTACTTGCTCCTGTTGATATATCATTTAATATTAATGCTTCCGCAACTCTACCGCCTAATAATGATACTATATTCTCTTCCATTTCAGTTTTTGACATAAATGATTTATCTTCTGTTGGTCTATACATAGTATAACCACCAGCCATACCTCTTGGTACAATAGAAATTTGGTGAACTGGATCTTGAGTTTCTAAGTAATGACTTACTACTGCATGACCACCTTCATGATATGCTACTAATTTATTTTCTTTTTCACTTCTTACTCTTGTTTTCTTTTCAGGTCCCATGGTTACTTTAACCATAGCATCTTCTATCTCTTTCATTCCAATTTCTTTTAAGTCTCTTCTTGCTGCAAGTAATGCTGCTTCGTTTAATACATTCTCTAAGTCTGCTCCTGCAAATCCTGATGTATTTTTAGCAATTACTTTTAAATCTACATCATCTGATAATTTTTTCTTTCTTGAATGTACTTCAAGTATTTGTTCTCTTGCTTTTACATCTGGAGCTCCAACAACTATTTGTCTATCAAATCTTCCAGCTCTTAGTAAAGCTTTATCTAATACATCTGGTCTATTTGTAGCTGCTAATACTATTACTCCTTCATTTTCTGAGAATCCATCCATTTCTACTAATAATTGATTCAATGTTTGCTCTCTTTCATCATGTCCTCCACCAAGACCTGCACCTCTTTGACGTCCAACCGCATCAATTTCATCTATGAATATAATACATGGTGAATTTCTTTTTGCTTGGTCAAATAAGTCCCTTACTCTTGATGCTCCAACTCCAACAAACATTTCAACAAAGTCTGAACCACTTATTATAAAGAAAGGTACTCCTGCTTCTCCAGCAACTGCTTTTGCAAGTAGAGTTTTTCCTGTTCCTGGTTGACCTACCAAAAGTACACCTTTTGGAATTCTTGCTCCCATATCTGTAAATTTTTTAGGGTTTTTTAAAAATTCTACTATTTCTTCTAATTCTTCTTTTTCCTCATCAACACCTGCAACATCTGCAAATGATACTTTGTTTTTGTCTGCTGGTGTCATCATTCTGGCTTTGCTCTTTCCAAAAGTCATCGTTTTGCTTCCACCTTGGTTGTTTGATGCTCCACTCATCATGAAGAACCAGAATATAAAGAATATTATTAAAATTCCAAATGGTGTTAATAAACTTAATATTGTTACAAAGATAGATTCTGATTTTTCTTCTAATGAAAATGCTCCATCTTTTAAAAACTCCTCAGAATAAGTTATGAAACTTCCCATATCTGGAATGTTTACTTGTTTTTTATTTTCTTCATTCTCTAGTTTAACCATTGCTGTAGTTCCGTCTGACTCTATTTCTATTGATTCAACATTTCCAGAATTAATTGCAGATAATAATTCTGAATATGTTAATTTTGAATCTTTATTATCAAGTATTGACATTGAAATTACTATAAATATTAAACCTATAATTAGCCACATGGCTAGTGTCTTTATTCCCTTTTTCAACCCTTTTCCTCCTTATGTAATTTTAGTTTACAGTTTATATAACACATTATTTTTTGCTTTTCAACCTTTTTTTATATGTCTTTTTTATTACAAACAAGCAGGTTTCCGGCTTCTATTACGGATACTCACTTTTGCTTACTAATATAAATTTTATGTTTTTTTACTAAAATCTTTGTATTTTTGTTAGGTGTTAAGTATTTGTTACCTATATTCTTCTCACATAGCTTAATAATATCTTCTATATGTATTTTTTCTATATTATTACTTGTTCCAAATAGTTTTGCTATAATAAACATAATTATTCTTGATTTTATCGGCTTTTCTTGATTATTAAATTCTTTTAATTTTATTATGATTTCATCTTGCTTTTCTTCTAAAAGTATTTCATTATATTTTTTTTCAGTCTCTTTTTTTAGAAAATTATCTTCTTGTCTAATTAACTCAGATAGTCTATTTATTGTTTCAATTATATTAGGATTAAATTCCTTTTTAATATACGGAATTACCACATTTCTGATTTTATTTCTTGTATAATTATTTTCAAAATTTGTTTTATCTATTCTTGGATTTAACTTGTTATCTTGACAATATTTTTCAATTTCTGTTCTTTCACATTCTATAAGAGGTCTTATATATTTTCCATTTTTCACTTCAATTCCTCTAAGACCTTGTATTCCGCTACCACGTAGAATGTTCATTAATACTGTTTCTATTTTATCATTCTTATTGTGTGCTATTGCTATTTTATTTGCTTTTGCTTTTTTTAGTACTTCATTTAAATATTCATATCTTACTTTTCTTCCTGTTTCTTCTAATCCTTTTTTATTAGTATTTGCCAATTTTTTCACATCTATACTTTTTGAATAGAATTCTATTTCCATTTTTTCACATATTTCTTTTACATATTTTTCGTCACTATCTGCTTCTTCCCTAATCATGTGGTTTATATGTGCAACTATTATTTCAAAATGTAATTTTTCTTTTAGTACATTTAATATATGTAGCATTGCAATTGAATCTGGTCCTCCAGATACTCCCAAAACAATTCTATCTCCTTTTTTTATTAAATTGTTTTCTTCTATTGTTTTTAGAACTTTTTCTTTCATTATATTCTCCTTCACGAAAAAAATAATTGTTATAATTCACTATTACCTAAAAGTTATATTTATATATTTTGAAGTGAAATTATAGAAACTGTTTAAGAAACCTTTTCCAAGTTACAGTTTCTTAAATATGGATAATGAAAAAATATATAAATATAACTTTTAAAATCAATACATACTAACATTTTATTTTGTGAATTATAACAATTTATTCTTCAAATCTTTTTTCTAAATTTACAAATTTTGTATAATTTCCCATCCATAGAAGTTCAATAGTACCTGTTGATCCACCTCTATGTTTTGCTATTATTACTTCTGCTATATCTTTTTTCTCGCTTTCTTTATTGTAATAATCATCACGATATAAGAACATAACTATATCTGCATCTTGCTCAATTGCTCCTGATTCACGCAAGTCTGATAACATTGGTCTGTGATCTGGTCTTTGTTCAGCAGCTCTTGATAATTGTGAAAGTGCAACTACTGGCACTCCAATTTCTTTAGCTAGAATTTTTAAAGAACGGCTTATTTCTGAAATTTCTTGTTCACGACTTCCACCTCTTCTATTATTGCTTCCTTGCACAAGTTGTAAGTAATCAATTACCACTAATCCTATGTTTTTTTCTAATTTTAATTTTCTAGCTTTTGCTCTAATTTCAGTAACCGTAATTCCTGGTGTATCATCTATATATATTTCTGCTTCTGAAAGTGGACCAATACTTGCTGCTAATTTACCCCAGTCATCTTCTTCAAGTTTTCCTGTTCTAACTTTATTACTATCTACCATTGATTCACTACATAAAATTCTGTTTACTAATTGCTCTTTTGACATTTCTAAACTAAATATTACTACAGGAACTTTTGCTCTCACAGCTGCATTTGTTGCAATATTCAACGCAAAAGCTGTTTTTCCCATAGCAGGTCTTGCAGCAATTAATACTAAGTCAGAACTATGTAATCCTGCTGTTTTATAATCTAATTCAGAAAATCCTGTTGGTACTCCTGTTATATGTTGCTTTCTATTATATAATTCTTCAAGTTTTGTAAAACTCTCAACTAAAACATCTTTTATTTGCTCATATCCTTTTTGATTTTTTCCTTGCATTATATTAAAGATGCGTTTTTCAGCACCTTCCATTATGTTATCTACATCTTCTGTAGGATCGTATCCTAATTCAATTATTTCATTTGCTGTTTTTATTAATTGTCTTAAAGTTGCTTTTTCTGAAACTATTTTTACATATTTTTCGGCATTTGCAGTTGTAGGTACTTTTTCTGGTAGTTCTGTTAAATATTCTAGTCCACCAACTTTTTCAAACATACCCATAGATTCTAATTCAGATTTTACTGTGATTATATCTATAGGTTCTCCTCTACTGTTTAGGTTTAGAATAGATTCAAATATAACTTGATTGTCTTCACGATAAAAATCTTCTTTTTTTAATACTTCCATTGCTGAAATAACAGCATCTTTATCTGTTAACATGCTTCCTATTATTGCTTGTTCTGCTTCAATATCATGTGGTGGTACTTTACCTAGTTCCATTTTACAACCTCCTATTCAGGTAAAACGTCTACCTTAAGGTTTCCGTATATTCCTTCATATAGCTTTATTTTTACATTTGTAATTCCTAATACTTTTATTGCTTCTTTTAATTCAATTTTCTTTTTATCTATTTCAATATTGTGTTCTTTTTTTAGGATTTCTACTATTTCTTTTGATGAAACTCCGCCAAAAATTTTTCCGTTTTCTCCTACTTTTACTTTTGTTTTTATCATTGTTTTTGATATTTGGTCTGCTAATTTTTTCGCTTTCTCTTTGTCTTGGTCTTTTTTGTATTGTTTTGAATTTTCTCTTGCTTTAAGTTTTGACATATTTTCTTTATTTGCCTCAACTGCCATTTTTTTAGGGAATAAGAAATTACGTGCATATCCATCTGATGCATTAATTATTTGGTCTTTTTTTCCAACTCCTTTTATGTCTGTTAGTAAAATTACTTTCATTTCTTTTCCTCCTTTTTATTTATTCAGTTTCGCTGAAATATTCGTTTATTCTGTTTATTAATTCTTGTTTAGCCTCCTCAACTGTCAATCCTTCAACTTGGGCACCTGCTAAAGTAATATGTCCTCCTCCACCCAGTTTTTCTAGGATTACTTGAACATTTATATCTCCTATTGATCTACCACTCATACATACTTTATCATCTAGTTCACCTATTACAAATGAGGCTGTTATATCACTAATAGTCAGTAGTTCATCAGCAGCTTTTGCACAAATTAAACTTGCATCTTTAGTTTTTTCATCATTAATTGCTATTGCTATTGAATCATAAACTATTTCTGCATTTCTTACTATTTTTGCAATTCTATTAAATCCAGCTAAATCTGTTTGGAACCATTTTTTTACTCTTATAATATCTACACCGCATCTTCTTAAATATGCAGCTGCTTCAAATGTTCTTACACCTGTTTTAAATGTAAAGTTTTTAGTATCCATCATTATTCCTGCATATAAGCTTTCTGCCTCAATTTGTTTTAGAACAATTTTTGACTCAGTATATTGTAAAATTTCTGTAACTAATTCTGCTGCAGAAGATGCGTATACTTCTTGGAATGTTAATGTTACATTTTCTATAAAATCTGCACTTCTTCTATGATGATCTATTATTACTGTTTTATTTTGTTTTCTTAATAGTTCTGGAAATTCTACATAATTATTTTTATGTGTATCAACAACAACTACTAGTGTATTTCTTTCAACATTTTCTTCTGCTACTTCTTTACTTATTAAAACATCCTCATATTCTTCATCTTTTTCAAGTTCTTTTACAAAATTTTGGAGTGCCGCTACTTCTTTGCTCACTACTATATATGCTTTTTTATCAAGTGTTTTAGCTAATCTATAAATTCCCATAGCTGAACCTATTGCATCAATATCTGGATTTGAATGTCCCATTATCATTACATTCTTAGATTCTTTTATTAAATTTTCTAAAGCATGTGCAACAACTCTAGCTTTAACTCTTGTTCTTTTCTCAACTTCCTGAGCCCTTCCTCCAAAAAATTTATATATTCCATTTTCTCTTACTACTGCTTGGTCTCCACCACGTCCTAGTACAATATCCATTGCTGCTGTTGCTGATTTATATTTTTCTTTATCTGTTGGTCCTTCATTTGATACTGCAATACTTAATGTTACTTGGTTTGAACCAGGAAGTTTAATTTCTTTTATTTTGTCTAAAAGACTAAATTTGTCTTCTTTTACGATTTCTAAATAACGTTGTTCAAAAAAATAAACATATCTATCTCTATCTGATTTTATTACAACACCTTTTGATTTTTCTGCCCATTCATAAATACATTTATCTATTTCGGCTGTTACTTGGGGCTTATCTTCTCCATCTAATTGTTGCATTGTTTCTTCATAGTTGTCTATCATAAATATTCCTATACATGTTTTTGAATCTTTGTATTCTTTTTGTAATTTGATTCTCTCTGTTTCGTCAATAAAGTATAGAATCATCATATATTGATTTTTATTTTTCTTTTCTTTATTTCTTGAATTTACGAATTTACCAACTATTCTATATGTTTTATTTTCAATTTCCATCTCTTTTAGAATATCTTTATTTTTTTTGTCTTTTCTTTTTTCTATTTCTTCTTTCACATCTAATATTAAATCATCTAAATGTGTGTTTATTTCTACATTAGCAAATTCACTTGCAAATTTTGAACTTCTCCAAATTATATTTCCATTAGTTTCCAAAATCACAAGTGGTAAAGGCGAATTTATCAAACTACTTTTGGCAGCTGAATCCAATGTTACTGTTAACCCTTGTAGTGTTTCTGATATTTCCGCTTTTCTTTTATTATTAGCATAATACGTATATCCTACTATAAATATATATATAATGATAGATGGTACTATCCATTTAACGTCCTGTATACATATAACAATTAATAGGAAAATTATGATTGCAAGATATATTTTTGTTTTCGATACTAGATTATCGAAAACTTTTCTATTATTATTTTGCATAATATTTCTCCTTTTTTATTATTTTCAGCTGTAAATTTTTATTATAAACAGTTAAAAATGAATATATTTTTACATGAAACAGTATACTATAAAAAGCCCCATTTGTCAACTTTTTAGGGCTTTTTATACTTTATTTTTTTTCTTCTTTTTTTTCTTTTTCTTCTGATGGCTTATTCCATGATATATAATCACATGAATCTGGATTATTTTCACATATATAAAATTTTCTACCTTTTTTAGATTTTCTAATATGTATTTCTCCACCACATTTTGGACATGGTTCATCTATCTTTTCTATAATAGCCTTTGTATTTTTACACTCTGGATATCCTGGACATGCTAAGAATTTTCCATATCTTCCATACTTGTAAACCATCATTCTTCCACATTTCTCACATTTTACATCTGAGACTTCGTCTTCTAATTTTACATGTTCTAGTTCTTTTTCTACTTTTTCAATTACTTTTTCGAATGGACCATAGAATTCTCTAATCATCTTTTTCCACTCTTCATGTCCTTCAGCAATTTCGTCAAATTCACTTTCTATTTTGGCAGTAAATTCCACATTTACTATATCTGTAAAGTTTTCTGTAAGTAATTTGTTTACTATAATTCCTAGTTCAGTTGGAATTAATTGCTTTTGTTCTTTTTCTATATATCTTCTAATTAAAATTGTTGTTATTATTGGTGAATAAGTACTTGGTCTACCTATTCCCTTTTCTTCCAAAGCTTTTACTAAAGTAGCTTCTGTATATCTTGGTGGAGGCTCTGTAAAACTTTGTTTTGGTTCTATATTGTTTAATTTTAATTCTTCATTTTCTTCAAGTGCTGGTAATGTTGTTTCATCTTCTTCTTTTTTATAATATTTATACATTACCATAAATCCATTAAATTTTAAGTTTTGACCTGTTGCCTTAAATTTATAATCATTTGCTTTTATACTTACTGACATTGTATCAAATACTGCTGATGTCATTTGACTTGCCATAAATCTTTCATAAATTAATTTGTATAATTTATATTGTTCATTACTCAAACTATCCTTTATACTTTCTGGTGTCAAATCTGGATATGTTGGTCTTATCGCCTCATGTGCATCTTGTGCATCTTTTTTCGTTTTAAAATATCTATTTTCATAGTATTTTTCTCCAAATTTCTCTAATATAACTTCTTTTGCCGCTGCTCTTGCTTCTTCAGAGATTCTTGTTGAATCTGTTCTCATATATGTAATTAGACCTATTGTTCCCTTTCCAGGTATTTTTATTCCCTCATATAGATTTTGTGCTACAGACATTGTTTTTCTTAATGTAAAGTTCATCCTTTTTGATGCAGTTTGTTGCATTGTACTTGTTGTAAATGGAGGTGATGGATTTCTTTTTCTTTCTCCTTTTTTCACTTCGTCTACTATATATTTAGCATTTTTTATATCTTTTAATATTTTGTCAACTTCTTCTTTAGAGTGAATTTCTATTTTATCTTCACCTTTTCCAATAAATTTAGCTTCAAAATCTTTTTTACTTTTTTGGTGTTTTAAATTAGCATTTATTGTCCAATATTCTTCTGGTACAAACTGATTTATTTTTTCTTCTCTATCTACAATGATTTTTACAGCTACTGATTGAACCCTTCCTGCTGACAACCCTCTTTTTACTTTTTTCCAAAGTACTGGGCTCATTTTATAACCTACTATTCTGTCTAATACTCTTCTTGCTTGTTGAGCATCCACTAAATTTACATCTATTTCTCTAGGTTCTTTTATTGCTTTTTTTACAGCCGTTTTTGTTATTTCATTAAATGTTACTCTTGTTATTTTATCTTTTTCATTTTCAAGAATTTTTGCTAAGTGCCATGCAATTGCTTCTCCTTCACGGTCAGGGTCAGTTGCAATATATATTTTTTTTGCTTTTTTTCCTTCTTTTTTTAGTTCTTTTATTAAATCACCTTTACCTCTTATGTTTATATATTCAGGCTCAAAGTCATTTTCAATTGATATACCCATTTTAGATTTTGGCAAATCTCTAATATGTCCCATTGATGCCATTACTTTTGTACTTCCACCTAACATTTTTTTAATGGTATTCGCTTTTGCTGGTGATTCCACTATAACTAGTTTATCAGCCATAATTTCCTCCATTCGAGCATATAGCTCTACAAAAATTCAAAAAACCTCATTTTTGTCAAAACTCAAAGAGGCTTTTCCTTCTTATGTATTCTAGACTAATTTTCTGCAATTTGCAAGGGTTTTGTAAAAATTTCTTGAATTACATCTTCTACCTCTACTGGTGTAACTTTATTTTCCTTTAATATTCTCAACATTTTTTTTATTAAATTTTCATCATTTGTGAGTTCTATTATTTCATTTTTTTCTACTTTTACATCACGTGGAAAATACTCTGTTTTTATAACCTCTAATCCATATCTAAACTTGTTTTCTTTATATTTATTATCATTTATAATTTTATAATATTCTAATTTAATTGGATGGTATATACCTTCCTTTCTTAATAATTCTTCTTCTATAAACATTCCTCCAAAAAATTTTTTCACTCTAATTCCTCCTTCTTTTGTTTGCATGTTATTCAATATATCATCAAACCCTTGTGCTTGCAAGCTTTTTTCATCGCAACAATTTCCCTTTTTTTCCATATTTCGACATTCCAGAGTGTCATTTTTTGACACACATTTATGTCGTATTTCTATTGACATGTGCAAACATAAGTTTTATAATAAATAAAAAGTTTGTTGGAGGAAATCATGGAAAGACAGATTTTACATGTAGATGTAAATAGTGCTTTTTTAAGTTGGACAGCAATCGAAATGCTTGAAAGTGGATATGATACAGATATTAGAGATATTCCTTCTATTATTGGAGGAGATGAAACTAAGCGTTCCGGAATTGTTCTAGCAAAAAGCATTAAAGCTAAAGAAGCTGGAATTCATACTGGTGAATCTATTTATCATGCAAGAATGAAATGTCCTAATGTTAAGATCTTTCCAAGTAATTACAAAAGTTATAAAAAATATTCTAATAGTTTGTATAACCTATTAACAAATTATACTGATAAAATTGAAAGATTTAGTATTGATGAATGTTTTTTAGATATGACGAACTATTTACAAGGAAGAAAATTGATAGATATTGCATATGAAATAAGTAATCGAGTAAGAAAAGAACTAAAATTTACTGTAAATATTGGTGTTGCAAATAATAAACTGCTTGCAAAAATGGCATCTGATTTTCAAAAACCAAATAAAGTTCATACTTTATATTATAAACAAATTGAAGAAAAAATGTGGAAATTACCTATTTCTGATTTATTTATGCTAGGAAGAAAAACTGTACCTAAGTTATATAATTTACAAATTAAGACCATTGGAGATTTAGCAAAAACTGATAAACATCTGCTTATTAAAAAATTTGGAAAACATGGTTTGAAAATGTGGGAATATGCAAATGGTATTGATGATTCTGAAGTTAATTATAAACCTGAAAAACCAAAATGTATAAGTAATGAGATAACTTTACCTGTAAATATTTCACAAAAGGAAAAATTAGAAGAAATTTTACTTGCTTTATCTGAACAAGTTGCATTCAGATTAAGAAAGCATAAAATGCTTGGTGATGTTGTCGCTGTTCAACTTAGAACCTCTGAATTTCAAGATTCCATACACCAAAAAAAGTTGAGTTACTTAGTAGCTAATACTAGACAAATATATGAAATTTCTAAAATTTTGTTAGATGAAATGTATATAGAAGGAACTCCTATAAGATTAGTTGGCTTAAGAATAAGCAATCTGACCGATACATGCCAACAACAACTTTCTCTTTTTGACACACCTAAAATAGATAAACAAAAAGAGATTGACAAAACTTTAGATATAATTAAAGAAAAATACGGATATAAGTCAATTACTAGAGCTAGTGAAATGAATGTTAAAAATATGATAAAATGGAATAAACTTTAATATAATTTATTGACACTAGTATTTTTTTACAATATAATTAACCTATAAAATTAAGGAGGGTATGTTATGAAAAAGTATATATGCGAGTTCATAGGAACAGCAGTATTAGTGCTTTTTGGTTGTGGAAGTGCAGTTATAGCAGGAAACACTTTAGGAACATTAGGTATAGCATTAGCTTTTGGTTTATCAATAGTTGCAATGGCTTATGTTATAGGTGATGTTTCAGGATGTCATATAAATCCAGCTGTATCATTAGCTATGTTTATTAATAAAAAGTTAAATGCAAAAGATTTTGCATTTTATGTAATTGCTCAAATACTAGGTGGTATTGTAGGAATAGGTATATTATATTTTATTTTGGTTCAATGTGGATTAGGAACAGAAAATCTAGGACAAAATGCATATGGAGATCTTTCTACAACTGGTATTGGAGTGTTTGGAGCACTTCTTACTGAAATTATTTTGACTTTTGTATTTGTATATACAATATTAGGAGTAACTTCTAATCCAAAAATGTCATCTGTATCAGGAATTGTAATCGGATTAACTCTTACATTTGTACATATTATGGGGATTCCACTAACTGGTACTTCTGTAAATCCTGCAAGAAGTTTAGCACCAGCTTTATTTATTGCTAAAGGAGCTTTAGAACAAGTTTGGTTATTTATAGTTGCACCACTTATAGGTTCAGCTTTAGCAGCATATGCATTTAAATTTTTAAATAAAAAAGAAGAAGCTTAAAACATAAAAGAGATTTTCTTAAAAACAAGAAAATCTCTTTTATTAATACTTTTTTCTCCTTGTAATTATCCATAATTTGTTTTATAATAAAATTATCTATTTAAATATTAGGAGAGAAAACATATATGTGGAATAGAAAAAATTTAAAGAAGAAAGCAAAGGAATTAATAAAAAAGAATTATTGGTCATTTGTAATCGTTTGTTTTATATTGTCTATATGTACCAGTGATTTTAAACTTTCTTCTATGAGTTTTGAAAGAAATTTTGAATCTACTAATATAATTGAATCATCAGAAGAAATCTTTGATACAAAAAAAATAGGTTCTTTATCAAGGGATTTATTTTCTAATGGAATAATACCTTCAAATATTGTTAATTTTATTTCTGAAAATAAATTAACTAAACAAATTGAAACTTACATACAGTCTAGCATAAATAGTGCTTTAAAATATCAAAAATATGTATATAAAATTGTAGATGCCTCAAGGTTATTATCAGAAGACTTTACAGTAGCTGGTGCAGTACTTTTAATTGCTGCAGCCATCGCATTTCTATTTATAATATTAATAGCTGAACCATTAAATGTAGGTGGTAAGCGATTTTTTATAAAATCATGTAAAAAAAATAATCAAAAACTTTCAGTTTTAGTTTCGGTTTTTAAATTAGATCAATGGTCTAATGTAGCTAAGATTATGCTTTTAAAAAATTTATATTGCTTTTTATGGTTTTTTACAATCATAGGTGGATTTATAAAACATTATGAGTATGAAATGATACCTTATATTTTGGCAGATAATCCTAATATTAATGAAAAAGATGCTTTTAAATTATCTAGTCAATTGATGAAAGGTAGTAAATTTAAATCTTTTATTTTAGATTTATCATTTATTTTGTGGCATATTTTATCTATATTAACTTTAGGATTAGCTGCTGTTTTATATGTTAATTCTTATACAGTTGCCACAAAAACTCAGATGTATCTTAGTTTAAAAAAAAGAGTACTTAAAAATAAAGAGTAGATAAAAATCTACTCTTTTATATTATTGTTTGAATACTTGAATTTAGTAACAAAAATAATAATTATCATAATAATTAATAATGGTAAATAGAAGGATAATGTTCTAGTTAATAATGTTCCTGCAACATTTAAACTTCCAAAAATAGAAATATAAACATTAGTAATAATCATTTCTAGTGCACCTGTACCTCCTGGAAGAGGTAATCCTTCAATTGCAATTTGAGTAAATGTTTGCAATAGTAATAAATGAAAATATGATATACCCTTAAATCCAAGTGCTATATATACTACAAATGTTATAGAAAACATTAGCATTCTCTGAATAAATGTGATTATTATTCCTACGAAAACAACAAGTCTATGTTGTTTTATATAATCTGCATTATTTTTATATTTTGAAAAAACAGTTTTTATTTTTTCTTCATAATCTATATTTTTGTGTCTTACTTTATTTGAAATCTTATAAAATAATCTTATAATTTTTTCAATTAACGGACCATTAAACATTAATAAATAACAAATTATTATAATTATTATATCTACTATCATACCTAGCATAAATAATAAACAAGTGTAGTTTCCATTATTAAATACCAAACCTTTATCACATATTAATATAATAAATCCAAATACTACTAAAAACAATTTAAAAGCTATGGAATTAAGTATTAATACTATTAAAGATTTCGATTTTGATATTTTATCTTTAGTCATATAATATAACTGTACTGGTTGCCCACCTGTAGAACTTGGTGTAATAGCACTAAAAAAGAACTCTACAATAGAGTAATACATTCCTTTTAATACAGAAATTTTTACCGATAATGTTTTTAGTAAAAGTTTCATATATATTCCTTGCATAAAAAAATATAGAATGACTAAAATCATACCTATTATTACATATTTTATGCTTATAGAATTTATTGCATCTATTATAGAATGTATATTATTTTTAGAAAAAATTATATATAAAGTTGCAAATAATATTGTTAAGAAAAATGTTATAGAAACAATAAATTTTCTTTTAGTCATTTTACACTCTTCCTTCCGAAATATATTTTCCTTATTATTATTCTATATTTTGACCTAGTTTTACTATAGTTTCAATATCTTTTTTTGTATTTTCTAAAATAATTTCATTTATCTTTATTTTATCCTTTTGAAATAATAATATTATAGTAGAACCTCCAAATTCAAAATGTCCTTTTTCTTCACCTCTTTTAAATTCTATTTTTTTATCATTTACTATTTTTCCTACTATCATTGCACCAACTTCTATATATGAAATTATTCCGTATTCTTTAGTATCTAACAGAGTTACCTCTCTTGAATTTTCACTAAATACTTTATGTTTTTTTAAAGCTATTGGTTGTACAGTATGTAAAATACCTTCTATCTTTTTATTTGACAAAACTCTACCTTCACAAGGATATATATAATGATGATAATCATCAACACATAGGCGATATACAAGTGCATACCCATCTTTAAAATCTATATTAGTTTCTTGTATTAGCTCTTCTATAGTATATATTGAATTTTTTATATTTAATGTTAAATTATCATCGATTCTATATACACTAAGTTTTGCATCACAAACAGCAATATTTCCATTTTGAATAGTTCTTCTATCCTTCTTTATCTTTCTAATAAAAAAATCATTAAAAGAACAATAATCATGTTCTTCATAATCATTAATATTAATTCCATTCTTTTTTATGAATTTTTTTATTTTATGTTTTGAGAATTTACTATTCATGTATTTTGCATATATATTGGCAATAGACTTTGAAATCATTATTTTTAAAATAATTCTTCCTAAGATATTATTATACAAAAAATCAAGTGATTTAGTTTCATTTACTTCTATTAATTCATTATTTTCTAAATTATAGTACATCATGGATTAAATCACCAAAAGTAACAATATTAGTAAAAGTGCAAGTGTTGGAACAACAATATATGCTACCCCTTTCAATTTTGGTATTTTTATATTAACTATAAATAGTACTCCTGTTAAAATTGTTGCTATAAGATAAATTATATTCATTACTTTAGTTGTTACGAATATATGTAATAAGCCTAAAACTGGATAAATTATTGCTGTACTAGTAACAGGTAGTCCACTATATGTTTTTATAGCTGTATCTAAATCAGCTTTTATATTAAAATATCCTAATCTTGATATACCAAAAATAGCAAACATTGCATATGCTATCAAACAATACCATTGTGTCATTCCCATACAAAACATTAGTATTATCGGAGTAACTATAAAACAAATTGTATCTGCTAAAGAATCTAATTGTATACCAAAATTTTTTTCTTCTTTTGTTCTTTTGCATAACCTTGCAATTTTCCCATCAAACATATCGCAAACTCCAGAAACAACTAGACATGATAAAGCATATCTTATACGTTCACCTTCATCAAATGCGACCTTAACAAATGCAAAATACATTGCTAAAATTGAAAAACATACTCCTATATATGTAATTATACTTGCTTTATTAAATTTAGCAAAAAAATATTTGTCTGTTTTTGTTTTTAAATTTTCTACTAATTTCTTCCCCATTTTACTATCCTTTATTTTTACATTTTGACTATATCTTTTATGATATAAAACTCATACAATTATATTATATTATAACACATATTTTGTCAATTTTTGTCACTTATTTTCACAATTATTTTTAATTAGCTATGCTCATTACAATAATAAAAAAGAAGCACAAGCTTCTTTCTTATTTTATAAATTTATTTAAAATAGTTCCAACTGCATGAACAATTGGCGTTGATTCTTTATTAGCAATTTCTTTTCCTAATGCTTTTCCTCCAACAGTTAATGCTGCAACCAATGCACTAAGTAAAAATTGTATACTGAATTCTAAATGAAAAGCTTCTGTAATCTTCATTGCAATTAAAGCACTAATTGCTCCACTTAACACTCCACAAATATCTCCAATTACATCTGCACAGATATTTGCAACTTTAGATGCATTTTTTATTAGTTTTATTGAGGTTTTTGATCCTTTTACTTTTTTTGTTGCTTTTGCATGAAATTCATGTTCTTTTGCTACCGTTACAGCAACACCTATAATATCAAACATTACCCCTACTGCTATTACTAATATTAATATTAATATTGCAGGTACTAAACTAAGGTTTGATACTCCATTTGCTGATATATATGAAAATATCATGGATAAAATAAATGTCATTATAAATACTTCTATAAACCATTTTGTATTCGAGTGTTCATTTTTATCACTTTTTTCTTTCACTTCTTTTTCTCCTTCTACTTATTAAAAGGCGCATCTCTTTTATCTTTTGAAAAAAGAATACGCCCCTATCTATATATTATTATTTTCTTTCGATGGTCAAAGTCTAAGTAAATTTTACGGTTTAGGTCTGGTCGAATTTCTCTATTTTCCGCTTAGCATTACTGCTAGAGCCGTTTCCGTTTAAGGAAAATATCTATATTAATTAATAGACACCAGATCGCCACTTAAATCCGTACCTTAATCCCTAGACTTCTATGCTGAATAGCAAACATTCTAGAAGTTTTCCTTGACATACAATTTTGTTTTTACTAGTCTTTTTTGCAAACGAAATTTCAAAATTCGAAAAATATATTACTTGGCCACGTAATTTTATTTCTACGTTAAATTCATCCCAATACATTCACTCAAGACAGGCTACTCTATGTATTTTGTGTCTTGGCACTCAACATAGGTTTAACTTAGCTAATATCTAAGCCTCCACGAAACCAGGGGATCGTATGTATGCCATTACATAGTACCCTAATTTCTTTACTCCCTGAAAACACACAAAACTGGCATTCCGCGCATTTCCAAGAAACTTCAACGATGTGCCCTTTAGTGGATTTTTAGCCCCACCCTCGTAAAATTTGTATGACTAGAATAATGCACCATCAATTAATATTATACAACTTTTTTTATTTTTTTTCAAGTTCGTCGTCACAATTTTCCTCTTTTTCCGTATTTTGGCTTATTATTTCTTCTACTGACTTCATAATATCTTCCAAACTTTCATCAAAATCATCTTTATAATATGTTAACATTTTATTCACCTCTTCCGATGTTTATGCTATTTATTTTATCATAATTAAATTTATATTTCAATTGATTTTTTTTTATTTTTGTGTTATAATTTTGGGTGGCTTTTAATATTATAAAAAGTGAGGTGAAAAATGATGTCCTTAGACAATTTAAAATTAAATGTCTTGGATTATAATGATACTATAATTAATAACTTTCCACACTATATTTACAATGTATATACTCAAAATTCAAAATTTAAAAAATGTTTAGAAAATGTTATGCTTAGTGCTCAAGAATTTATTAATAGTAATTTTAATGGCGTTAGTACAATACTTTATGGTCGTATAAAATCTAAAGATAGCTATAATATAAAATGTGAGCAAAAAGATAAAATTTTTGACATTTATGCTTTTAAAATAGTGATAAATGGTATCTCAGATGATTATCAAAGTAATAATCCTTCTGTTAATGATAAAATTCAAAAACTTAATCTTATAAATAATAAATTAAATTCATTGACAAACTCACATAATGAGCCACTTTCTAAAGCTACTGAAAAAAAGATAGCTTCACTTAATAATTACAAAAAAGTCATAGAAGATTCTATATATATTTCTATAGCTGATGATATTTCAAATTCTTTAGTTGCCAATGATTCATCCTTTTTAAAAAGTATAGGTGGCAAAAATATGCCTAATAGAGAAAAAAACTATAATAAAGAAGAATCTGGTTATATTTCAAATCAAAGAACTCTTGAAATGTATCCTGATTCCAAAACAGATATACCTTGTTTTGTTGAATTTCAGTGCCGTTCTAGTTATAGAGATGCAATAGCCAAGAAAAACCATTCTCAATTCAAAAAAGAAAAATATAAATCTGAAGAATTTAATAATTTTCCTAAAAAGGAACTTCATGCTTGCAAAAATATAGAAGACTTCATAAGATTATGTAAAAAGTTTCCTACTTATGTTTTTTTAAGAGACAATACTTTGATTAAATCTCCAAATTATATTAATTTTTTACACTCTAATTCTAATTATCTTTTTGAATATGATATAGATGAAGATGGAAATACTTTTTATATACATCAGGCTGAATTAGATAAAATAAATAGTTTGATTGACAATGAATTAGATAAACAAAAAACGGAACCCTTAGTAAAAGACGATGCTGAACGATAAAAGAGGATAGTAATTTTAAAATCACTATCCTCTTTTTGTTTAAGAAAAGTTTTTTTTATTATATTCCTGTTGCTATAATTGTTGTTTTTACTCTATTACCAAAAGCTGGAACTATAGTTGTTCCAAATATAATATTTGCATCTGTATCGATTCTATCATTAATTAACTGTAAGCTATCATTTATTTCTTTTAAACCTAAGTTTCTACCTCCAACTATTGTTACGATTACACCTTTTGCATTGTCTATTGTTATTTCAGTTAATTTATTTTCAATTGCACGTTTTACTGAATCCATTATTGCTAAAGGCCCGGTTGCTATACCTATTCCCATATACGCTCCGCCTTTATATTGCATTATAGTTTTAACATCTGCATAATCAATATTTATATCTCCAACTGTTGTGATTAAATCTGTAATACTTCTTATTCCTGTTTTTAAAACATTGTCTACCAATTTAAACCCATCTTTTACAGTTGTTTTATTTCCTGTAATTTTTAAAAGGTTGTCATTTGGAATTATAATCAGAGCATCTACAACTTTTCTTAGTTCCTCTATTCCCTGTTCGGCTCTTAACATCCTTTTTTTTCCTTCAAAAACAAATGGTTTTGTAACTATTCCTATTGTTAATATTCCTAAATCTTTTGCTATTCTTGCAACTATTGGCGCTGCTCCTGTTCCAGTTCCTCCACCCATTCCGGCTGTTATAAATATCATATCTGAGTTATGTAATGCTTGCTTTATTTCATCTTTACTTTCTATTGCTGACCTTTCTCCTTTTGCAACATCTGTTCCTGTTCCTAATCCATTAGTAATATCTTTTCCAATTTGAACTGTTATTTTAGCTTTTGATGTTTTTAGGTTCTGTGCGTCTGTGTTTATTTGAACATATCTCACATTTTTTACTTTTTCTTCAATCATTCTATTAACTATGTGATTTCCAGCATCGCCTACTCCGACTATTTTAATTATTGCCTGCTCTTCCATTTCGCACCTCCTAAAATTTTTCTAACAGCATATATTTGCTTTCCTTACTATTTAACACAAAAAGCCCTTTTAAAAATAAAATTTCTAAAAAGACTTTTCTTTTGTTTCTATGTATCATATTTATTCTAATGTTTTTTTTGTATTTTGTCAATACTTAAAGAGATATTACTTTATCTCATATCTTTACTGTTAGCTTGTTTCTCATTGTTTATTTTTTTCATTTCATAAGTAATATACTCATCTAACTTTTCACTTTGTTTTAATATTTCTTCGTAATCGCGTCCTTCTTCTATCATTTTTTCTAATTTTGCCGTGTGCTTAAGTCTTAATAATGTCATATTTTTCATAAAACACCAGCTCCCAACTTAATTATTTGTATATATTTTAGCACCTTTATTTGGAAAAATCTGTCGTAACTTGTCGAAGAATATAATTTTTTTTCTATTTACCTTTTATTAATTTTTATGCTGTCGATTATTTTTCTTACGTCTTCTCTTCTAAATAATTCTTCACCGCTATCTCCAGTAAATCTTATAATCGGTTGTACTTCAATATTTACAGTTTGTGATAAATCATATGGAAGGATTATTTGATATTTATCTTCATTCGAATTATAGAAGCCAAATCCTGTTATACCATTAATTGTTATATCTTCTGATGAAATTCCTGCAGTTTTTACCTCTTTATACTCTTCAAAATCTCCTTTATAATTATTTTTTAATGTTTCAGTATCAATTATTACATTAATTATAAAATCTTCACCTTCTTTAGATATTTCAGATGTTTGTAATTTTGCTGAATCTATAACTTTATACTCATATCCTTGATCTTTAGGATAATAGACTGAAATATCAATACCGTTTCCTTTAATTCTTTCTTTTTTATCTCCTGTTTTTTCTTCTGTAAATATTGTTGCAACTGCTATAACTAATATTATAATTACTCCTATTGCTACTATCATTTCAATTTGCTTTTTATCTATTTTTTTCTTTTCAACTTTCTTTTTTCCATTTCCGACTTCTTTTTTCCCTTTTTCAACTTCCTTTTTTTCTTTTCCAGCTTCTTTTTTTCTATTTTCAACTTCCTTTTTTTCTTTTCCAGCTTCTTTTTTTCTATCTCCGACTTCTTTTTTTCCCTTTACAACTTCTTTTTTTTCTTTTACAACTTCTTTTTTTCCCTTTTCAACTTTCTTTTTTTCTTTTCCGGCTTCTTTTTTTGCCTTCTCTTCACTCATTCTTATTTCCTCCCATTATTAAACTTTCATTAATCACAGAATAACATAGTTTTACTAATCAAGCAAGTTATTTAGATAAATTAAATAAAATAGTGTAGCTTTCATAATTCTACACTATTTTATTTTTCTCAACCTTAATGCATTTATTGTTACCGTTATACTACTTAGAACCATTGCTAAACTTGCAAACATTGGATTTATTGAAATTCCAATTGGTTTTAATAAACCTATTGCTATTGGAATCATTAAACAATTATAGAAAAAGGCCCAAAACAGATTTTGTTTAATATTTCTAATTGTTTTCTTGCTAATTTTCATTAAATTTAATATAGACTTTAAGTTATTATTTGTAAGTATTACATCTGAAGAATCCATTGCTATATCAGTTCCACTATCTACACTGACACCAATATTTGCAGTTGCAAGTGCTGGACTATCATTTATTCCATCACCACACATCATAACAAATTTATTTTGTTCTTTTAACTCCTTTATTGTTTTTGTTTTATCTGATGGCATTACATTTGAAATAACTTTTGTTATTCCTATTTTTTTTGCTATATTTTCGGCAGTTTCTTTATTATCTCCTGTTAACATTATTGTTTCTACTTTATTATTTTCTAATTTTTTTATTACTTCTTTTGTTTCTCTTCTTACAATGTCATTTACTCCAATAATTGCAAGTATTTCTTTTTCTTGAACTATATATATTATGCTGTTTCCTTCTTCTGCTAATTTTTTTTCATCTTCTTCATGTTCATTTTTTATTTTATATTTTTTCAATATTTTTGAATTTCCTAATATAATCTTTTTATCTTGTATTTTTGCTATTATTCCCATTCCAGAAATATTTTCAAAATCTTGAACTATTAGAGTCTTTATTTTATTGTCTTGTAAATAGTCTACAAAAGCTTTTCCTATTGGATGTGTTGACTTAGCTTCTATACTTCCTACTATTTGCATTAATTCTTTTTCTTTTATAGAACTATAATTTTTTATCTTCGAAATTTTTAGTTTTCCATATGTTAAAGTTCCTGTTTTGTCAAAAACAATAGTATTAACTTTTTGAGCATTTTCTAATATTTCACTTTTCTTTATTAGTATTCCATTTGACGCACATGAACCTTCACTTATTGCCACTGCGAGTGGAGTTGCAAGTCCTAAACTACAAGGACATGCAACAACAAGTATACTAACAAATGTCGTTATTGCCTCATTAATGCCTTGTCCTATTAATAGGTATACTATAAATGTAACTATCGCTATAATTATTACAACTGGAACAAAATATCCTGAAACTGTATCTGCAATTTTTGCTATTGGAACTTTTGTATTACTTGCTTCTACAACTAGTTTTACTATTTCAGAAACTGTTGATTCTTTTCCTATTTTTTCTGCTTCAAATTCAATATATCCGTCGTAATTCATACTACCTGCAATTACTTTATTCCCTTTTTCTTTTGCAACTGGTTTACTTTCACCTGTTATAAAAGATTCGTCTAAATGAGTTTTACCTGAAATAATTTTTCCATCTACTGCAATTTTTTCTCCTGGCTTACATATTAAAATATCACCTTTTTTTATTTCATCAAGTGTTACTTTCTTTTCTTTGTTATCTACTTTTAATGTTGCTGTATCTGGGGTTATCTCAACCAATTTTTGAATTGCTTCTTTTGTTTTATCTTTGCTTATTCCATCTATATATCTTCCAAGTTTAATAAAATATATTACTATTGCTGCTGATTCGAAATATAAATTCATTACTTGATGGTGGTTTCCATTATACACAAGATACATATTATATAGACTATAGGCTAGACTTGTTAAAACTCCTATTCCGACTAAAGTGTCCATATTTGGAGTTTTATGAACTAAGTTTTTGTATCCATTTTTTAATATGTCAAATCCATAAACTATAAATGCTATTGTTAAAACTAATAAACTTATCATATAATTACTTGTATGTGTATGTGGATCTAAGAATGGAATTGTTGGTAAATTAACCATATGTCCCATTGATATATACATTAAAATTATTGCCAGTAATGTAAATATGATAAACTTTATTTTTTCTTTTTTACTTTTTTTCTCTATTTTTATTTCTTTAAATTCGCCCGCACTTATAAAGCCCGCTTGTTTAACGAACTCTTCTATGTTTTCTTTATTTAATTTATTGTTGTCATATTCTACTGTTGCATTTGCCATTACTAAATTGACACTTGCATTAATTATTCCTTGTTGTTTTTTTAGATATTTTTCTAAACCGTTAGAACATGCCGAACATGTCATTCCTTCTATGGCTAATGTTATTTTTTTCATTATCTTACATCATATCCTAAATCTTCGATTTTTCTTATTATATCTCTTTCTGAAACATCAGTTCTAGATGTTATTTTTACAGTATCTCTTGTATGATCTGCTTCTACTTTTTCTATTCCTCTTAATTCTTTTAATGCTCTTTCAATTCTTTGTTCACATCCTTCGCATGACATTCCTTCTACTTTTAATATTGTTTCTTTCATAGTTATTCTCCTTTCTTTTCACTTTCGTGAATTTCCAATAATTTTTGGAATTTATTGCTATACTCTGGTGCATATTTTTTTAGATTAACAGGTTTTAGTTCTCTACTTGTAAAACAGTGTTTTGTTTCTCCTTCAAGTACTAACTTTCCTGTTTCTTTTTCTATAACTTCATACCCTACTGTCATTCTCACACCTGTATATTCTTTCATGTATGGTTTGATAATTATTGTATCTCCAAAAGTTACATGATGTTTGTATATACAATTTACCCCTAAAACAGGAATTGTTATACCATTTTCTTCTAATGTCTCAAATGGCATATCTATCCATTCTAGCCATACACATCTTGATTCTTCTAAGAATCTAATGTAATTTGAGTGGTGGACTACTCCCATCCTGTCTGTTTCATAATAATTTATTTTTCTTTCATAATTGAATTCCATTTTTTTACCTCCACCAGAGTAATTATATCACTTTATAAAATATAAGTCTAGGGCTATATTCACAAAACGAATTTATTAGTTTATAATATATTTTAGTTAGGAGGTTTTAGTATGAATGAAAATATCAAAATAAGACTTGCTACTTATGAAGATTGCAAAAAGTTACCTTTATTACAACTTGAAATTTGGGAAACTACTTTTAGAGGAATTTATCCTGATGAAAAATTTGATAATTTTAATTTTGAAATAAAACAAAAGAAGTTTGAATCCTTTATCGATAGTAGCTTTCAACAGTTGTATGTTGTTACAGATAATGGAGAATTAGTAGGATACTTTGAATTTGGTAAACCTTATAGACCTTTTCAAGATTATACTCAAGAAATTGGTTTATTATACTTAAAAAAAGATTATCAAAAACAGGGTCTTGGAAGAAAAATGTTTGATATTGCTGTTAAACATATTAAAGAGACTGGTATAGATAAATTTTTTATTTCTTGTAATAAATTCAATTTAAATGCTCAAAATTTTTATTTAAAAATGGGTGGTCGTGTTGTACATATTGATGAAGATGATGCAAATGACGGTGTTCCACAAATAAAATATGAATACCTAATAAAATAGGTATTCATATTTTATTTTATATAATCTTTCAATATTTTATAAACTTTATGTATTGGAAGTCCAACAACACTGTTATAGTTTCCTTCTATTCTTTCTACAAATACTCCAAATTCATCTTGTATTCCATATGCTCCTGCTTTATCTAATGCCTTACCTGTTTCAATCCATTTTTCTATTTCTTTATCATTCATTTCAGTAAGGAATATTTTCACTTCATCATATGTTTTACATTCTCTAATTTCGCCATCCTTTTCAATAATGATACTTAAACCTGTTATAACACTATGAGTCCTATCTCCTTCAAGTAATTCTTTTATCATTTTTTTTGCATGTTTTTTATCTTTTGGTTTCCCATAAATTTTTCCGTTTTTTGTTACAATTGTATCTGACCCTATTACTATTCTATCTCCTGTTGTTTTATCAAATATATCTTTTGCTTTTATATATGATAATCTTGTAACCTGCTCTTGAACTGTTAGATTATCTTTTAGTGTTTCATCTACTCCACTTATCATTACAGAAAATTTTCGTACTATCATCTGTAATAACTCTTTTCTTCTTGGTGATGCTGACGCTAATATTATATCCATTATTTTAACTCCTCCAATACTTTTTTAAACAAGTCTCTTATATTTTTAAATTCAAGTTTTCTAATAGCTTGTTTTTTCATCTCTTCCTAGAATCTTATTCAATTCTATTTCTGCTTTTTTTACAAAGTAATCATCTGTATATACTGGTATTTCATGTTTTTCTAATTGCTGTTTTAATTTTTCTATGGTATTATTTTTTTCGTCATCTTTTGTTTCTATTTCTATTAAATTGTATCCGTTTTCAACATTTTTTACTGCTAGTTCAAATCCGTCTTTTTCATATACTACATCATGTTCTACTATTCTCATTATTTCTTTATAATCAATTGCTGTTAATAATCTTTTTGCTTGATCTATTTCTTCTATTTTACAATTAATAGCATTTTGATTAATAATATCTCCAGCTTCATTAAATTCTTTATATTTATATGTAATTGTTTTTACTGTACAGTTTGGTTTTTGTATGTTCCTTATTAAAACAGCTTTTGATAAAATATTCCTTGTTGTTAATTTATCTATGTCTTCTTTAACTTTGGAAGGTATAAAAAATGTATCATCTAAAGTAAATGCTTTTACTTCTTTAAAACCTTTTTCTTTTAAAATTTTATAAAACTCATCTAATTCGCATTTTATTTTTACTGTTATTTCATTTTTTTTAAATTGGTTCACTTTTTCACTTCCTTTACTATGCTTTTCCACAATTATACCACTATATTGTGCTTTTTGCATTTTACCATACATATTTCTAAAAAACAACATTCATTCTCGTTGTCTTTATACTTTATATATGTTAAAATAATATTGATATAGAGGAGGTCAAATAATGTATATTCTTTTAGCTATAATAGTCATTTTAATAATTTTATTAATAATTTTATATAATGGGTTAATTAATGCAAAAAAAACTGTAGATAAATCTGAAAGCTTGATAGATGTGTATTTGCAACAAAGATTTGATCTTATTCCTAATCTAGTTAATATAACAAAAGGATATATGAATTATGAACAAGATGTGTTAAATAAAATTTCAGAATTAAGAACACTTTTTAAAGAAACTAAAGATTCAAAAGTCTCTGCTGAATTAAATGCCCACTATACAACAATGTTAGCAACAATTGAAAAATATCCTAATTTAAAATCTAGTGAACAATTTTTAAACCTTCAAAAAAATCTATCTAAGGTTGAAAGTCAATTGCAAGCTGCTAGAAGATTATATAATAATGATGCTACAAAATATAATACTAGGATAAATATTTTTCCAATTAATATTATTGCGAAATTGTTTGGATTTAAAGAAATGCCCTTATTTGAATTAGAAGGTGAAAGTGAAGTAAAAATCGAGTTATAGAGTTTTTAATAGATATAATAAAATCCAGTAATTGTTAAGATTACTGGATTTTCCGTTTGGTTGCGGGGGCAAGACTCGAACTTGCGACCTTTGGGTTATGAGCCCAACGAGCTGCCAACTGCTCCACCCCGCGATGTATTTAATATTTTACAATACTTTTACTTATATGTCAATACTTTGACGCCTTTTATTTTAATTATATTCAATAATCTTAAAAATATTCATTTTTTTCTTGTATGTTAAAAAAAATAATTATATAATAAACCAAATGAATTTTTAGGAGGATATTATGGGAAAATTATTTGTAATAGATGGAACAGATGGAAGTGGGAAACAAACACAATTTGAAAGATTAAAACAAAGGTTAGACAAAGATAATATAGATTATAGAACAGTTAGTTTTCCTAATTATGATAGTCCAAGTTCTTCTCTTGTGAAAATGTATTTATCTGGAGAGTTTGGCAACAAAGCTAAAGAAATAAGTCCATATATTGCTTCAACTTTTTTTGCTGTAGATAGATATGCAACATTTAAAAAAGACTATGAAGATTATTATAATAATGGAGGTATTATTTTAGCTGATAGATATACTACTGCTAATATGGTTCACCAAGCAGGTAAAATAGATGATAAAAAAGAAAGAGATAAGTTTATTAAGTGGCTATGGGATTTTGAATTTAATATTTTTGATCTTCCTGTACCAACAAGAGTTTTCTTTTTGAATATGCCTGTTGAATTTTCTTTAAAATTGATGGCTAATCGCGAAAATAAATTTACTCATGAGGCGCAAAAAGATATTCATGAAAGTGATACTTCTCATTTAATTGATTCTTATAACGCTGCTTGCGCTGTTGCAAAAGACTATAACTGGTATGAGATTAACTGTATTAAGAATAATGAATTACGAAGTATAGAAGATATACATGAACAAATATATAATGAAATTAAAAGCATTTTAAAAGGATAAGATTAATTAAAATCTCATCCTTTTTTGCCTTTTTATCTATTCAATTTTTTACTTTTCGTTTTTTTCATCCTTTTTATTAATCCATTCTTTTCCATCCACTACCCTCGCTACTAACATTGATGATGCAGTATCTCCTACTACATTTAACATAGTTGCAGGTGGATCTATTATTGTTGCTATTATTGTTAATATTGGTAATGCAGCTACTGGGTATCCCATCATTGTTATTATTAACATCTCTGAAATTGTTCCTCCACCTATTGGTACTGCTGTTACTAAAAGATTTGCAAGTAATGCTATTCCAAGTATTCCGAAAATGTCTCCTGCTGTTGATACAGATGTTCCAAATAAACATACTAAAAACATTATTTTAAACATTGAACCTATTATTGAACCATCTTTGTGGAAACTTGTTCCAAGTGGTACTGTCGTTTCTGCTATGTCATCTGGTACTCCCATCTTTTTTGTGTTTTCTATATTTACAGGAATTGTTGCTGCACTAGAACATGTTGCTAATGCTGTAAATGTTGCTGGTAAACAATTTTTCCAATAAACAATTACTCCTTTTTTTCCTCCTGCTATAAATGCATATAGTGTATAAGCTATAAAATAGAAAGCAACTGCAACTACAGTATATATAATAAATGTTTTTAAATAACCAACTGCTATTGATGATCCAAAACTTCCTACTAAAGCTGCAAAATAACATCCTAATCCTATAGGAGCATAATACATTATAATTTTTACTATATTATTTACTATTTCATTAGCAGATTCTAAAAAGTCATAAACTGGCTTTGATTTCTCTCCTGACATATTCATAGCAATTCCAAATATTATTGAAAATACTAATAATGCTATTATATTATCTTTTGATAATAATTTTTGAAAATCATTTACTGTTAAAAGTTGTACGGTTCTGTCTGCAATTGTAAGTTCTTTTTCCTCACTTTCTTCTTCAGTTGTTTCTTCTAAAGAAGCCTTTATAGCTTCACCGTCTTCTGGTTCAACAAGCTTAACCCATGACGTTGTTAAGAAACCAACTATTACTGCTATTATAGATGTTATTACAAAAACACCTACTATAGTTACCATTATTTTTCCTAATCTTTTAGGTTGCTTCATTCTAGCTATTGATGTTGTAATTGTTAAAAATATTAGTGGAACAATTATGATTAATAATAAGTTTAAGAATAGATCTCCAAAAGGACTTAAAATTGTTGCTTTTTCTTGAAAAACAATTCCTATGATTGCTCCAACAATTATCGCAACAAGAAGAATAATTGTTGATTTGTAGTTTGATATAAAATTTTTCATAATACTACCTCTTTTCAAAATTAAGGCAACTGAAAATATAATTATATTTTCAGGATTTTTCTGATTATATAACATTTATGTTGTTTTTGCAAATTTATACTAAAAAAGCGGTTTTGCTTTTAGCAAACCGCTTTAGTCTAGTCATCTATTTTATTTTTATTTTGTCTTTCTCTATCACTTTTCTCATCAAATTCATCATAAATATTTCCTAATATCTCTTCTATTGCATCTTCTAAAGTTAATAAGCCTACAACTTCATGTCCTTTTTTTACTATAGCAATTGATTGTCTTGATTTTTGCATCATTCTAAATACATCATCTAATTTTTCTTCAGGTGTTATAAATGTAGGACTATACATTATTTCTGCTAAATCTATTTGTGATTTTTGATGATATTGTAATAATAGTGATTTTATATTTATAACTCCTATTACATTGTTTTTTTCTTCTTTATATACTGGAATTCTTGTATATTTGCTTGATTTTACAATTTTTAATATTTCTCTTTTATTTGAATCTATATCTACCATTACCATTTTGCTTTTTCTTGTCATTGCTTTTTTTACTGGTGTATCATTAAATTCAAATATATTAAATATTAATTTTTTTTCTCCTGACTCTATTGCTCCTTCTTCTCTTCCAGTTAAAATTATTTTCTTTATTTCTTCTTCTGTCATTTTCTCTTCAGCTTCTTTAATTCTAAGTACCTTTGAAACTAAGTTTGTTGTTTTAGTTAAAATCCATACTACTGGTGTAAATATTTTATTTATAGCATAAATTAATTTAACTGTTTTATATGATACTTTATCAGGATATGCTAATGCAATTCTTTTTGGTACTAATTCTCCAAATATCAATGTAAAAAATGATAATATCATTGTAACTAATACTACAACTATTGGTTTTGCAACATTATATCCAATACTTGCAAATATAGGTGCTTGTACTATAATTTCTGCAAATGAATCTGCTGCAAAAGCACTGGCTAAGAATCCTGCAAGTGTAATTCCAATTTGTATTGTTGCTAAAAAGCCACTAGGCTCTTCTATTAAGTTTTCTATTTTTTTTGCTTTTTTACTTCCTTTCTTTTCATCTTCTTTTAGTTTATATCTATTTACAGATAAAAAAGCTAATTCTGCTGATGAAAATACACCATTAAGTAAAATTAATAAAACTAATAAAATAATTTGACCTATCATTATTGTGTCTAATCCCTCCTTATAACACTTTTATTATAACACTTGTGTTTTAAGTTTGTAAAGATTGCTTTTAGGTTATTTAAACTGTAATTAGGTCTTTTATTGAATTATATTTAGCTTCTCCTATTCCTGATATATCTTTTATAGATTCTATCGATTTAAATTTTCCGTTTTCTTCTCTATAAGAAATAATTTTTAAAGCTGTAGATGGTCCAATTCCTGGCAAATTTTCTAGTTCTTCTTGTGTTGCTTTATTAATATTTATTTTTGAAGTATTTTTCGTTGTTTTATTATTAGTAGCCTTTTCTGTATTTGTTGAATTTACCGAATCATCTTGAATACTTTCTTCTTCCATATTTTCTCCTTTCTTAGGTATGTATATTTTCATACCATCTTCTAATTGATATGCTAAATTAACTTGCGACATATCCGCTTCTTCTGTAGTTCCTCCTGCTTTTTCTATTGCTTTGTTTATTCTATCTCCTTCTTTCAAAAAAACTACTCCTTCTGTTTTTACTGCCCCTGCTATATGAACTATTATTTCTTTATTTGTCTCTTCTGTTTTTTCTACTGTTTCTTCCTCACTTTTTTCTTCATATGTGTTTAAATCATCATTCTGGAATGTTGATGTTTCTCGTGAATATACATAGTTTATTAGTATTATTGATATTATTACCAATATTATTCCTATTATTATTTTTTGTTTTTTACTAAAACTATACATTTTATTTCTTCCTTTCTTGAATTTTATATAAAAATGATATATTATTTATAGGTATAAAATATTTAGGAGAGATTTTATGAAACGAATATTTATTTTTTTCTTTACTTTACTTTTTATTATATTTTTTTCTTCTACAGTATTTGCTGCAACTGAAAGTCCAATTATAACTTCTCCAGCTGCTATTTTAATGGATTCTTTCACAGGGACTATACTTTATCAAAAAAACATAGATCAAAGAATGTACCCTGCTAGTACAACAAAAATTATGACTGCGATACTTACCATAGAAAATTGTGATTTAAATGATAATGCTACTGCTAGTTATAATGCTATACACTCTGTACCAGAAGGATATTCTGTTGGGGATATAAAAGTTGATGAAACTTTAAAAATAAGGAATCTTTTAGAAGTATTGTTAGTTTATTCTGCAAATGATGCAGCATATATTTTAGCAGAACATGTCGGGGGATCTGTTGAAAATTTTGCTGAAATGATGAATAAAAAAGCTGAAGAAATTGGATGTACAAATACACATTTTGTTAACCCAAGTGGAAAACATGATGTAGAACATTATTCTTGTGCTAAAGATTTAGCTTTAATTATGAGATACTGTATGAAAAATAATACTTTTAGAGAAATTGCAAGCTTACGTTCTTGCACTTTACCTGAAACTGCATATTCACCTGAAAGAAAATTTAATACAACTGTTGAATTACTAATACCTGATGATTCAGATAGTCCAACCAATTATTATTACCCTTATGCAATTGCAGGAAAAACTGGTTTTACTTCTGAAGCAAAAAATTGTTTAGTTTCTACAAGTAAAAAAGATGATTTAGAATTAACTTCTGTTATTTTAGGTTCTAATCAAACAGATGAAGGATATAGTGCTAGATTTATTGAAACAAAAGCTATTTATGATTATGGATTTTCTAATTTTTCAATGGAAAAAATTGCTTTAAAAGGTGATGTCGTCCAAGACCTTTATGTAAAAGGAGGAACTGAAGAAACAAAATATTTAACTTTGACTTTAAGTGAAGATGTATCTGTTCTAACTAATAATTCTATAGACTTAAAAACAATTAAACCTTCTGTTAAATTAGTTGATAACTTGAAAGCACCTATAAATGCGAATGATATTATTGGAACTGCAAGCTATACAGTTGGCGGTATTACTTATACTTATGATTTAATTGCATCACATTCTGTAATAAGATCTAATACATTCAAGTATATTAAGTATGCAATTATTATTCTAGTTATTATAGCAGTAATAATTTCAATTATACTTGTAGTGAGATGGATGCTAAAGCCTAGACGTAAATCAGCTTATAAAATCGAATAGGGACACAAATTTTAATTTGTGCCCCTATTTTTTTATTAATAATCTGTTCCTATTGTAATACTTATATCTGAACTGCTAGAACTTGAACCATTATTTGAAATGTCTCCTTTTCCTAGTACTGATTTTATTTCATTAATTATGCTACTGTCTGCATATTTTTGGTTTGTTATAACAGTCCTTGAAGAAGATACCCCTGCCTTCTTTGGTTTTGTAACTTTAAATCCTGCTGCTTCCAAAGCTTCAATTGCTTGTCCATATCTAGCAGACCCATTAGTTCCATCAATTACATTTACTATTAATTTTTCTTTTGTTTTTCCTTCAGCACTTGTGCTACTTGAAGTTGCTATTGTATTTTTTGTTTTAGAATTTTTTGTACTGTTTGTTGTATTCTTAGCTGTATTTGTAGTTGTATTTGATATTGTATTAGTATCTTCACTTTCTTCAGTTTTTCCATAATCTCTTTCATAGAATAATTTATGTACTAACTCTTCTGTTGCTTTTTTATCATATTTGAAGAACCATAATTGATTTAACTCTGCTGGCATTCCTGGTAGTGAGTCACTTACCAAGTTTTCTGTACTAAATTCTACAAGATATGGTATATAATCTTTTATAGCAGAAAAGTTAACATTTGTTTCCATTGATTCTTTAGCGATATCTAAAATTTGTCCTATTTTAAATACATTTTCTACTTTAAGTGTTTGTCTTAGTGTTTCTGAAATAAATTCTCTTTGTGTTCTCATTCTTCCAAAATCATTATCACCATACTCAGATGGATAACTTGTTCCATTATTGTTATGTCTAAAACGCAATAATTGTTCTGCTTTTTCCCCATCTATCAACTGTTCACCAGCTTTTAGATTTATATGTAAATTTTGTGTCGGATCATCATATTTCATATCTATTGGAACGTTAAAGTTTACTCCTCCTATAGCATCTACTAATTTAATTAATGCTTCTGTTTCTACTACTGCATAATATTCTATATCTAATCCTGTAATTTCGTTTACTGCTTCTAGAGTTCCTTCAGGTCCCTTAGATATATTGTATTGAGCATTAATTTTGTCATATCCACTTGCTCTTTTTTCACTTGTTCCAACAAAAGTATCTCTTGGGATTGATAGCAATGTTGCCTTTTGAGTATTTGGATTATATGATGCAACTATTATTGTATCAGTAAGTTTTACATCTATATCTGTACTTACCCCTAATAATAATACTCTAAATTCTTGCAAGTTTTTCTTTGTATTTTGATCATGCCCCATTGCTGCTGCTAAAAATCCTTGAAGTCCTCCTCCATTTTGATAAACTTTATATCCAAAAACCACTCCTGCAATTACTACTGCTATGAATAGTACAGCTAATATTTTAGGTAAAATTCTTAATTTTTTATTTTTTGTTTTTTCTTTTTTATTTGTATTTTTTACTTCTTTTTTGACATTTTTACTACCTTTTTTTTCACTTTTTTTGCCACTTTTATTATCTTTTTTATTAACTATTTTTTCATTTTTTTTGTTATTTTTATTATCTTTTTTATTGACTGTTTCTTTATTTTTACTATTTTTATTATCTTTTTTATTGACTGTTTCTTTATTTTTACTATTTTTGTTTTCTTTTTTATTGACTGTTTCTTTATTTTTACTATTTTTGTTTTCTTTTTTGTCGACTACTCCTTTATTATTACTGTTCTTGTTTGTTGTCTTTTTAGTCTTTTTTGTCTTCTTTTCTTCTTCTTTCAGTCTTTTACCTTTATTTTTTCCCAAATTATTTCACTCCTAAAATTTCTACTAACTCTTTTCTTTAGTAGTATAACAAACTTACTCTTATTTTGCAACATTTGTATAAAAAAAGGTTTTATTGTTTAAAAAATATATTCAATATATTATTTTCATACATAAGTTTTGATACATATGATTTATCTATTTGTTTATATATTGTATTTTCTGGATATATTTGAGTGCCATATTGTACTAATAACAAAAAGATGTAAAACACTAATATTCCTCTAAGTAATCCGTATAATCCTCCTCCTACTTTATCAAATTGCTTTAACATTGGTAGGCTTGTCACTAATTCTGCAAGCTTATCTATAAATCTTAATATTATTTTTGATATTATTATAAGTATTAAAAATACTGATAGGCGCACAATATTTATCGCTAATTGTCTGGCTGTTTCAGGTAATAATCCTTGTTCAGCTTGTTGTAATGTAATTCCTATGTAATTTTTGTTTTGATTGTTCTCTTCATCCATTAAATTTAATACTTTATCATATATATGTGTTTGTATCGTTTCATCTATATTTGTTAAATTTATTATTGCATTAGAAATTGGTATATAAAGTACAGCTGTAATTGCTAAAGATATTACTAAAGATATCAATTTTATGGATAGCTTTACTAATCCTTTTTTATATCCCAAAAATACTGATAAACCAATAACAGCAACTATTATAATATCTAAAATCATGGTTACCTCCTTATAACTTCACTATTTCTATTTTGTTTCTATATACTATTCCTGTTAATTCGTTTGAAAGAACTATGTTTGTAATTTCTTGATTCGCTATATATCTTTTTATTAAATTTCCATTTGTATTTATAAATTCAATTTCTGTACCTAAATTTAATGCAATCTTTTTTTCATTTGTATATATGTTTTTTGTTACTTCTTCAACTACATATTCATTTTCAATTTTATTTTCAGAATTTATAATCTTTAAGACTGAATCTGCTGTAAATAGTCCTGACGATTTTTCTTCCAAAACTACACTACTATTTGATAGATTAATTGATGAAAACATTATTTTCTTGTCTAAAAACTCGTTTACTACTTCTTCTTTTCCATCATTTATTATTGTAATTCCATCTGTATACATGCATAATAATTTATTTTTCTCTTGATATTTAACACTTGTAATCAATCTATTTCCTTCTGATTTAAATGTATTTTCTATTGAATTATCTGGGTCTTCTTGAGATTTATCGATAGAAATAATTTTTACAGTTGATTGTATTATTGTTCCTGAAGTATCTATTTCTGCTATTGCTAGATTTTTATTATCTTCTGAAATACTCGCATCTGCTATTCTAGTTGATGATAAATATGTTTTAAATAATTCTTCTCCCTCTGGGCTATACATTTCAACTACTGTTTTATAACTTGTATTTGTAATAACAACTGCAACATATCCATTTTCATTTACATGCACTTGTGATATATTTCCTTCAATTTTTGTTTTCCACTCAATAGTTTTGTTAGTAATGAGATATAAATTTTGTCCATCTTTTTCAGCTACTGCTAAAAATCTACCATCAGAATTAAATATTGGATTTGATATCTCTATGCTTAATGTTTCTTCCTTGTTTCCTGATGAGTTATATATATCAAATTTATTATTTGAAAGAACTCCCAAATATTGACTATAAGCATATGCTTGAGAATTTTCATTTTCTAGCTCTATATATATAGCCTGCTCTTGCATCACTTCTTTTTTTAAGATATTTTTGTCTATCCAGTACTTTACATTTTCATTTTCTTTATATAAAAATAAAATAACTATAATACCTATAATTAATATAAATATTAGGATTAAAACTATTTTTAGTTTTATTGATGTTTTATTTTTTTTCATATTTTTTTGTTTTTCTCTGGAATCTTTCATTTGTTCTCTCCTAAAATTTGCTATGGCATTATTTTACTATATTTTCTCTAAAAAATCAATTATTAGGTTTATTTACTTCAATAGAAATATAGGTATAAATTGAATTAAACCTAATACTCCAAAAACCGGATATGCATATGTTATTAGATTTGAAAATCCTATATTAGAAAATAATACTGCAAATACACACATTAGTATTGTGGTTAATGTTCTATTTTTATCAATATTATTTAAAAAGCTATTTCCTAATGAGATTGATGTTGTAAAAATAGATAAAACTATTATTATACCATATAGTATTTGTATTAAAGACGGCATTTTTGATATTACGTACGCTACTGGCATTTCTATATTTTTTATATTTTCTCCAACATTTGATAATATTCCAAAAATTATTATTCCTAATAAAAAAGTTATTACTCCAGATATTATTGTTGTTTTTAAAATTTGAGATTTATCTTTTAGAATTTGTTTTAATGTTATTAATACTGGGATTAATAATATACAATTATATCCTGCATATAATGCCGAGCTAATTAACCAACCCTCTTCTTCTGGCATTATTTTAGGAATATTTTCATGTGTAGTTTTAAAAGTCATTATACCTATCAATATTACAAATATTATTAAAACTGGTACTATTATTCTATTAACTTTTATTACACCTTGAACATTTTTCTTAAAAACCAAATAACATGTACATGCTAAAATACTACTCCCTATAATATGATTTATATTCCATTGCTCTTCAAAATAAGTTCCAAATCCTGCTATCATAATAAAAAATGTAATTAATACAAATAAATTTATTATTGTATTTATAAAAAATTTCAAATTCAGATATTTTCTTTTCGACTTTATAGGTAATATTTTATCCAAAAATTCATTATAATTATTTATATTTTGTTTTTTTACTATTATTAAGACTTTATAAATTATACCTGCAATTAATAATGATGTTACTACAATTCCTAAAATCCCTTGTAATCCATATGAGAAAAAAAACAAATATATTTCTTGTCCTGATGCGAAACCTGCACCGATTAGTGTTCCTATTATTACAAAAACCATAAAAAAACCCCCATATTAGTATATGAGAGTTTTTAATAATTATTATTTTTTTCTTCTTCTACGTATCCATACTACAATTCCAATTATAACTATTAGTACAGGTGCTCCAAATGATAATATTAGTATTATAGTATTTTCTTGTTGTGTTGCTGTATAAGTAACATTTCCCATAGATTTTCTAGATACAATATCTTCTTCTCTATCTGATAAGTATGCAATTGTATCTAATGGCAATCTTTTATTATATTGGTATGTTATGTAATCATCTGTGATAAAATAATTTTCACCAATTAAAACCATTTTTGATTCAACTGCTGGTTTATTTTCATCTTGATTCTCTTCTTGTATTGTTTTATCAAGTTCTACTCCTATTGTGTATGATTTCTTTTCAGCACCTGAATTATTTACATCTCCATTTAGATTAGCAGTAAAATATGAATTTTCAGATGATGAAATAAGATTTGTAGACTCTACTTTTAATTCTTTTAATTTATCTTCATTTTCTAAATTAATTTTAGTTGCATTTAAAAGTAATATTCCTGATGTGTTATATATATTCTTCGTTGCTTTAGATTGTTGTATAGATGGAATTATTAAATTTGGATAAGCTTGTTGTTGTAACACAGCCATTTTACTATTATCTGTTTCCAAAATATAACCAACTTCAAAAGGATTTACTCCATATTTTGCTAGTATTTTATTTACATTTGGTGTATCTATCTTTTTTGTAATTGCTGCATTAAACCATATTATATTTTTTCCAGAATCAATATATTGTTCTATCGCAGTTGTTGTTGCATCATCAAAATCTCTATTTGGAGTTTGAATTATTAAAGTATCACAATCATCTGGTACTTTTCCTGTTGTTATAATATTGAATGTATCAATTTCTGTAATTTCATTTGCAAGTAGGGCTGCTAAGTAAGACATAGAATGTTTACCAGATATTAATGAAAAGTCGCTATATCCTTCTAAGAAATATACTTTTGGTACATTTTCTAAAGTTAGAGATACTATAGAATTAGCTAATTTTTCGTCTGCTATATTTATTGATTCTCCACTTTCCATATCATATGTCATAAGGTCTGTTGTTTCTATACCTTTTACTCTTTCACCACATTCTATTATAATTTCCCTAACTCCATCTGAAAGTCCATATTTTTCAGCTAAATCTTTTCTTTCATTTACATCAACTGCTTCAGCTGTTATATGTCCATTTATGTTGTTAAATTGTTTTGCAAGCTTTAAGTTTTCATCATCTTCTGTTGATCCAAAGAAATACATCTTTACATCTTGATTAATGTCTGCATTTTCAATTTTTTGTTTAACTTCGTCTGATAATGTATATAACTTATCTTCACTCAAATCTATTGGTTCTAAGTCAAGACTATTTAAAAATACTACAATTGCCACATAAATACATATTATTGCTGCTACAAGTAAGGCAGTAGAAGTCCCTTTTATAAGCCATTTACTTTTTATTACTTTTATAAATTTATTAGGCTCTTTATTTTCTTTTTTCTCTTCTTTGTCTTTTTTCACTTCTTTCCCTCCTATCTCGCACTTTTTCTTCTTTGCATAAATATTATAGTTAATAATATACACATAACTGTGAATGCAACCAAATTTACTGCTTGTGCTATTTCAATTCTTCCTTCCAAAAATCCTGTTAACATATTGATTAAAGAAAAGTTAGCAAATGTATTACTAAAGCTTGGTAAAAACCATACTAAAACAAAAAATAATATTGATATTGCTCCTGCTATTATTTGATTTTCTGTTATACTTGATGCTAATATCCCAAATGAAATATATGACATTGATAGTAATAAAAACCCTAGTAATGCAAGTAAAGCTGTTGGAATATAAGGTGTTCCAAAGTGACAAAGTATTGCAAAATACATTAATGAACAAATTTCAGTTACTATTATAATTAATACTGCTGCTATAAATTTTGCCAACACAATTTTTGTTATACTTATTGGTGATGTAAGTATTAATTGTTCAACTCCCGTTTTTCTTTCTTCTGCAAATGTTCTCATTGTTAGCAATGGTACAATAAAAGTTAATATAGTTGCCCCATTATAGAATATATATTCATATTTTACAGATCCACTTTGTACAACACTAATAAAAAAGAATATGCTAAATGTTATAAGAAAGGCTCCTATAAATATATATCCAACCGGAGAGAAAAAGTAAGATTTAAATTCTTTTTTTATAATTGCTCCCATTTATTTATTGCCTCCTTTATCAATTAATTTTATAAATGCTTCTTCTAATGTTGCATCAACTTTCTTCATTTCAAATATTGTTATTCCCTCTTTAGCTAGTATTTCGAAGATTTCCTTTCTGACATCAACATTCTTTTTGCATTTTATTACATATTCTTTTGTTTTGTCTTCATTTTCTTTTACTAATTCTATTTCTTTGATTCCTTCAATTTTAGACTTAATTTCTTTCATTTTGTTTTCTTTATCTTCAACAATAATATTTATTGTATTTTCTTTTGACACTTTTTCTTCTAGATTTTTAGGAGTGTCAATTGCTACTATTTTTCCTTTATTTATAATTATTACTCTTTCGCATAATTGACTAACCTCTGATAGAATATGTGAACTTATTACTACTGTATGGTTTTTAGCAAGACCTTTTATCACTTCTCTTATTTCTGTAACTTGTTTTGGATCTAATCCTACTGTAGGTTCATCTAATATTAGTATTTTAGGATCTCCTACTAAAGCACCTGCCATACTTACTCTTTGTTTATATCCTCTTGAGAGGTTACGGATAAGCTTTTTTTGAACTTCTTCTAGTCCTGTTTCTTCTAAGACTTCTTGTACTCTCTCTTTTTTTTCTCTCTTATTAACTCTTTTTAATTCTGCCATATATGTTACAAATTCTTTTACTGTCAATTCTGTGCATAAAGGTACTCCTTCAGGCATATATCCTATTTCTCTCTTTGCCTTTTTTGGCTTTTTTAACATATCATAACTAGCAACAAAAACATCTCCACTTGTTTGCTCAATATAACCTGTTATGATATTCATAGTTGTACTCTTTCCTGCACCATTTGGACCTAGTAATCCTATGATTTCACCTTCGTTAATTTTAAAGCTTACATCATCAAGTGCTACAAAGTTTCCATATTTTTTCGTAACGTTTTTTAACTCAATCACGAGATATTCCTCCTTCTTTTTTATCTTTTCATAGCTTTAATATTATCATTTTATATTTTTATTGTAAAGCTTTTCACAAAAAATTCACAATAACTATTTCCGTAAGGAATTGTTTGTTTTATTTTTACATGTTACAATGAAAATTTGTGTAGTTTTACATAATCTCTTGACTTTTTTATTTTCCTGTGATAAAATTATGTTGCATTTAATTATATGGTTTATTCTTTTCTTTTATAAATTAATATAAAAAGAAAAGACGTATTCAACTTAATATTTAGGAGTAACACATGAAAACCAATTACGAACAGATTGTAGACATTGCAAAAATAGCAAAACACGGACAGTTAGATTTAAACCCAATTTTTACAATGGCTGAATCAGAAAGCTTAACCCCATCAATTAATGATTCTTGTAGTCGGTTACTTTTATGTATCGACATGCAAAAAGACTTTATTGAAGGAGGCGCTTTAGCAGTTCCAGGATCTATTGGTGATGTAGAAAGAACAACACGTTTTATCTATAACAATATGGAAGGTATTTCTAGAATAATGTGTAGTTTAGATACACACATTGCTCATCAAATTTTCCATCCTTGTTGGTGGTCTGATCCAAATGGTAATCATCCAGATCCATATACAATCATCACTTATGATGATGTAAAAAACAATGTATGGCGTCCAGTTATTGGAAATCCCCAAGATTCTATCGAATATTTAAAAGGGTTAGAAAAAGCTGGTCAGAAGATGCTTTGCATTTGGCCTTATCATTGTATTAGTGGTACTGAAGGTTTCACTTTAGAAAACGAATTTGCTAAAATGGTATACTTCCATTCCGTAGCACGTAAAAGTGTAAACCACATGATTCAAAAAGGAACAGATCCTTATAGTGAAATGTACGGTATTATTAAACCCGAATACAGCAAAAAGAACTTTTTAAATACGCCTGTTCTTACAGCTATTGAAAAGTATAATGAAATTTTTGTTGTTGGTGAAGCTGCAAGTCATTGCTTAATGGAATCAGTTAGACAAATTGCTGAACATTTCGCTAATCGTCCAGAAATTACTCAGAAGATTACAATTCTTGAAGATTGTACTTCTCCAATTACTGGATATGAAGATGAAACGCAAGCAACATTTGCAGACTTTAAAAATTCTTACGGAATTAAGTTTGCTAAGTCAACAGACATCCAACTTTAATCGCTTATGGATAACATTACAGTTAATAGTTTGGAAGAATATCTGAATATTTGTAATATTGCTGAAAAACAAGGATTAGAAGCACTAAATGCTTATTCAAAAAGGAGTAACGACAAGATGAATTATTTAGAAAACATTGAGTTTGAAGTAGCTGGTTTAGATGAAAGTCATGCTGACAATTTAGATGTTGATGATGTTCTCGCTTCAAGTATCACTTTAGTAGATTTTGTAATTGATAGCACTGGCTCCATGTGGGATTATGAAGATGCAATGAATGATTGTCTTGAACATTACAAACAAGCAATTGTAAATTCAAAACAAGCTGATGAAATGCTTGTTAGCAAGACATTATTTAATGATGAAATTAAAACAGGTGGTTATGTAGCACCTGAAGATTTCGATACATCTTATAGTGCCTACGGTGTAACCAGACTCTATGATGCAATAATTGACAGACGTCAACGTATGTTAGACTATATGGAACAACTGCGTGATAATGGTACAAATGTTAGAGCATGTATGGTAATTCTATCAGATGGTTTTGACAACGCATCTAACTTTAGAATAGGAGATGCCAGAAATGCAGTTCAAGACTTAATTTCTAAAGAAATTACAGTCGCTTTTGTAGCATTTGGTCAAGATGCATTTGGTATAGCACAGTCTTTAGGTATTAAAGACAAAAATGTTAAAGAAGTAAACAATAATGAAAGCGAACTTCGCAAAATTATTGATTTAGTTTCTAAAAGTGCTATTAGCGCTTCAAAAAACGCTAATACTGGTCTAACGACAGAAGACGGTGGATTTTTTGATGTATAAGCCGTAAGGCAATATACATCGTCGGATATGGTTATTTATTAAAGTTGATCAGAGGGGTTGTTTTACAATCCCTCTGTATTATTATAAAAAATTAAAACTCTATTTTCAACGAGGAACAACATGAATGATTTTTTAAAAATATTACAAGACTTATTTGAACAAAAAGAGATTTTACTATTACCAGAACCGAAAAAGCAATCAAAGAGAATTCCTATATGCGTTTGTAAGATGGGTTCAGACCATAATTTTGCAAATATAAACAACCAAGATTATGCATTCAATTTATTAAATATGAAAATTGTAATGGATGGTTGTGGGTCAGGAAAACATTCTGAAATTGGTACAAAAGTTTTTGCACAATTATTCGCAAGAAAAGCAAAAGAGTTCTTTGAAAAAGGTGAATATATTTCTGAAGACAATATTGTAGAAGTCGTTGACTCTATATTTGAAAAAATGCTTCAATTATGCAATGATACTCAGTTCATTTTTCAGAATTATTGTTTTACAATTTTAATATGTTTTGAATTAGAAGATGAATTTGTTGTATACAGTTGCGGTGATGGATATCTTATTAAAGAAGATAAAAGTGGTATTTCATTTGATAAACTTGATGATGGAGAATACCCTTGCTATTACATATATAATTTTATTGAAGATAAAAGCATTTTATATGAATATAAAGATGGTGTTACTTTTAAGGTTACACGTTTTAATAAAAAAGACTTCTTTAATGTTGGAGTAGCAAGTGATGGTTTAAGGTTTTATGAAAATCTTTTAGATATTGAAAAAAATAAATTCTTTAAATTTTTAAGTAATGGTAGTGGTTCTCAAATTGAGAAATTAATAAATAGAAATAATCGTAAAAACGAAATGTTTCATGATGACATTTCAATTTGTTTCTAAAAAGGAGAAATTTAATATGGCTATTAATTTTCCAAGCCGAAGTAAAATTGAATCTTTAAATAAGCTAGCTGAAGGAGGAGAAGCTACCATTTATGAATATGGTAAAGATGTTCTTAAAATTTTTAAGCCTTCTGTAAACTTAGCATATAAAGAAAAAAAAGTAAAGTTTTTTATTTCTATAAAGAAACGATTACCAAACAATGTTATTGGACCAAAAGAAACAGTTGAAGTTAATGGTAACTTTGTTGGATATTCAATGAAACGGTTGAATAAATCTGAAGATTTACATATGTTAACAAAACCCAAATTTTTAGCTACATCTAACTTGTCAAATAAAGATGTTCTAAATGTCGTTACACAAATAGGTAAAAACCTAAATGAGTTACACCGTAATGGAATCCTCGTAGGAGATATAAGCGATTATAATTTTCAAATAAAAGGTACTGATAGTTTTTTCATCGATGTTGATAGTTGGGGAATTTCTGGTAAATATGATCCAGATGCTTATACTGAACTTTTTACTTGCCCAGATAGCTATAATTTTGATGGAAGTATATCATTTTCCCAAAAATGTGAAAATTATAATTTCGCAGTTCTAGCTTTTAATATGCTAACCAAAATACATCCTTTTGGAGGAACATATCTACCTAATAAAAACCTTTCTATATTAGATAGAATGAAAAAGAAGATCTCTGTAGTAGGAAATTATAGAAATGATATTAAACTTCCAAAAATAATTGGCAGTTGGAAATGGATGTCGCCTGTTTTAGAGGAACAATTTCGTAAAATTTTCGAACAAGATTTAAGAGAAGATATTACACCTCTTCTTGAAGATCTTCTTCAAAATATGAAATATTGCCAAACTCATAATATTTATTATTATTCTAAATATAATGAGTGTCCTCTTTGTAATGAAGATGCTAAAGTTAGAGTAGAACCTATTGTAACGCAAGTTACTAAAACATCTCATGGACCGCAAATTACCATTGTATTTGCTGGTACTGATTGTTCTTATATTTTAGGTTCAACGAATTACCTCAATACGCACAATGAAGTAGTTCATTTTGGTTCTAATAGAACTTTTAATTTTGTTAGAGGACAAAAAGTTGATTTTTCCAATGATGGAAAAATTGTATTTATATCTGATGAAGATACAATAAAAATTTACAATGAACAAAACCAACTTACTGCAACTATTGATCGTATGAATAACTCTAATTATCTAGTTAAAGATAGAGATTTATATTACGTAGATAAAGGTGAAGACTTGGTAAAATTATCAATTACTCAATATGGAAATTTACCTCACTATTTAGGTCAGGTTTATGCTCCTATTTTTGAAGTATCTGATGATGGAAAAGTGTTTATTGTTTCAATGTATCCAAAAAAAGCGATAATAAATACTCCAGATTATACTTTTGAGTTAGATTATTTGAATAAAATAAAAGAATATGCAATAAAGTATGATAAGGCAACTAACAAATGGCTATTTGTTTATCAATTAGCTAATGGAAAATATCGTACTGTATTATTTGGAAAGAATCATATTGAATATGATGATGATATAATTATGTACAATGCTCAAACTTTGAGTAATATCGACTTTTTCAATAATACTATATATGATCCCTCTGATGGAAAGATTGTTGGAACAAATATTGTGAAAAATGTAGCAAAAGAATTTTCTTGTGATGTTGTTGATGAAAATTCTAAACTTGAATTTACAGGTAAAGGATTTAAGATTTACACAGATAAGAAAATATACTCCTATGGTTAATTTGAAGTTAAACTAGTTGTAACTGGTTTTATTGTTTTAAAAGCCTACTGATAATTAATTATCAGTAGGCTTTTTTTATAAATCTATTTAATTTTTTTCTTTATTTTTATTATACAAACTATACTAACTGTTGATGTTGCCAACATAATCAAATAATACATTATTTTATCTCCTGTATGTGGAGAATATTTTTCTTCTATTAATTCTGGACCACCTTCATCATATTTTTTCTGAGATGGGCTATCTATCTTATCTTTTGCTGCATTTTCATAATAATTATCTAGTGTATAGCCTCCAGAAGATGACGGATTGTTACTACCACCTGGTTTACTTGATGGCTCGCTTGACGGTTCACTATTTGGATTAGTTGATGGCTCTACTGATGGTTGAGTTGATGGTTGAGTACTAGGATAAGTACTCGGTTCACTACTTGGTTCAGTAGATGGTAGCGGGCTTGGTGATGGTCTTGGACTTGGTGATGGACTTGGTGATGGATTTGGTGATGGACTTGGTTCTGGACTTGCTGACGGAGAAGGTGTAGGTTCTGAATTGTTAATACTATATGGTCCGTATCTATATTCTTCAGAACTACTCATATTTCCAGCATTATCAGTAATAGGTTTTATATATAAATAATATGTTCCATTTACTTCAGGTACTCTTACTGTTGCTTGATTTGAATTTAATTTTACAGTATTAAATGTTGTATCATCTGTTAATATATCACTTGTTGTAAAAGCATATTGTATGTTTTCATCTTTTACTCCTGTTCCTTCATCTGAAACACTAATTGTAACATCAATTCCACTTGATACTACTTCAGATGTCACTGTCAGTTTTGGCAATATTGTATCTAAAATACAATAATAATTAACATAATTTTCTAACTGTGAACCTTTTTCTCTAACTTGTATAGTGTAATTTCCATCAGCTTCTAATTGAATAGTTGTTCCACTTAATTCTTTCCATGTTCCGTCTATATTTACTTCATATGTTTTTCCTTCTTCTATATTTTGAATTTCTATATTTCCATTTTTTAAATATGTAGGTTTACTTTGTTCAGTTGATATTTGTAGTGAAGGTATACTTGATAATTTTGATAAATCTAAAGTTCCTCCAGTAGCTACTAAATCTGTTAATTCGTCAGTTTTTCTAACACATTCTAGAAGTATTTCTTTTTTTTCTAATGCATTTGTTATATTTTCATATTTATTTGAAATAGTACCTACAGCAGCTGCAACAAAAGGAGCTGCAAAACTAGTTCCTGATTGAACATTATATGGAGTAGTAGCACCTTCTTTAAAAGGTTTCCCTGAAGCAAAAGCTTTTATATTATCTATATACGCAACATCTTCCGAATTAGTCTGTATTACAAAATTTTTTACTTTACTTTGATCTATAGTAATATAACCACCAGCTGAATAAAACCATCCATCATCATCTTCATATACATCATATGTTACTGTATAATCTCCGTGGTTCTTCAACTTTTATAGGTACTATTACAGTAATATTATCATCTGTATCCATACTTTTTTTTGTACATTTTAGAGATTTTCCTTCAGCACCAAAGAAATTTTCATCAGTTATTTCTAAATCAGCATTTGTATTTATTGTTTCTCCATTTTCATCTTGAGTACTATCACAATAATCTTCACCTTTTACTAAACTTTCTTTTGAATCATATCCACAATAAAAATCTGCTATTTCTTTCATTTCTTCTTCTGTGTGCGCAAGCGAACAAACATCATTTTTTAACGATGTTGTAAATATATTTTTTCCTGGGGCTGCTAAATCTACTTTTTCTTTTCCATAATTAGAAAAACCTTTACATAACTTATCTCTTTCATTAGTTGCTGTAACAGAAACTATATAGTCACTATTTAAACCTGCAGGATAAAGGCTTTTATTATCAATATCTTCTGCATCATTTCCAGCAGCACATATTGATAAAGTTCCATTCTCTCCTGCTTTATTAATTAATTCTAAAGTTGCTTCATCTTCTCTATCTACTTCTCCACCAAAAGATAGATTTGTTGCAACAATATTTACACCTTTCTTTTGCTGCTCTAATACATAATTATACGCTTCTATTACTGTAGACGAATATACAGTTCCTTCATCATCAGCAACTTTTAAATTCATTATTTTTATATTATTATTTTCTAGTAAAGCTCCTGTTACTCCCATATTATTGTTTGAACTAGCAGCTATTATGCCTGCACAAGCAGTACCATGTCCTATTTCATAATCGTCCATAGGATCTGAATCATCATTCACAAAATCATATCCTGTATTTCCTTCACTGTCTTTCCACATAACATCTTTTAAATCTTCATTATTGTAATCTATTCCTGAATCTAATACTGCTATAACTTTTTCTTTGTCACTATTTGTTGAAATTGGATTTATGTCACTACCTTCCTGTCCTCCAAATTGTCCTGTATTTTCAATCGCCCATTGATTTTTTACCAAAGTATCATTTGTCAAACTAGTTAAATGATATTTATAATTTGGCTGTACACAATATACTTCATCTTTTAGTTTTTCTATAATCTCTTGTGTTGATAATGTTTCAGATTTTACAAATAAAAATTTTAAATTGTTTTCATCATTACTTTTTATTCTGTATGTTCTTTCTTCTTTGCTATTTTCTATATCTATTTCTTTATAAACTGTTATACCATCCCATACAGAATTTTTTGTAATGTTATTTTTTATAGAAGAAAAAATTGAAGTCTTTTGAGTAGGTTTTATTATTACAATTGCTTCTCCTTCAACATAATTGCTGTTTTCTTGACTATTATTGTCTGTTGCTATATTTTTTGTTTGTTTATTTTCTTCTTTTTCATTTTGTTCAGCTGTCTGACTATATTTACTTAATGCATTCGCTTTTGTTTTATTCTCTGACTCTATAGTTGTTTTTGCAGTTTCTTGTTTATAATTATTTGTTTTTAAATTTTTTTGTTCATAATCTGCAGAACCTAAAATAGTTCTATTTTTAATATTATTATAAATAAGTATAGAAAGTATCACAATAAACACTATACTACAAATTCCAATTATTCTTTTTTTACTCTTTTTCATAATTTATTTTTTCCTTTTTTATTTATCGTTATATTTATTATACTAATAATTTATATATTTTTTCAAGCTGTCTTTTAATAATGTATAATTTTTTATTACAAAAGACCATACATTATATTTTTATTTGTAAATTAAC